>JAYVDG010000590.1:0-3351 GCA_043749525.1 Phenylobacterium sp. | reverse complement strand
AGGGGACGCGGTCCCTGCCGCGCGCGATGCTTGCCAGGCTCGGCACGCGGTCACCGGCCCCGATGGCCAGGTCGTTGAGGCGCAGGACCACCCGGGCGCCGGACTGAAGCATCGGGGCGAGGCTATCGAGGCCTCCGACCGCACCATCGACCTCACCCGAAAGCACGGCCAGATTGCGTGCGCCGCCATCGTAGCCTGGTACGGCTTTCAGCCTGGAGCCGGTCAGGTGGTTGATGATCATCGGTTCGACATAGTTGGGGCTGGAGACCGTCGCTGCGGCGATGATCAACGGCTTTGGCCGCGTGAGAACTTGATCGAAGCGCGTGACGCCGCTTTGGCGGTTCACAAGCAGCACCCTGTGATCGGCGCCGATGCTGCCGAGCCATGCGAATTGGGTCAGGTCCAGACCCTCTCCGCCCTGCCCGAGCAGGCTTTCGTAGATGAGGGACGGAGTGAGGAACCCCACCACGGAGCCGTCCGCCGCCGATGTGGCAAGCCTGCGGGCGGCGAGTTTACCACCGGCGCGCGGCTCGTTCTCAACTCGGATCGAGCGACCGCCCAGACGTTGGAGGTGTGCAGCCACCAAGCGGGTGAAGCCGTCATTGCCGGCCCCTGCCGCCGCGCCGACGATCAGCGTAACCGGCGGCAAAGAGCGCCGGCAGCCAGCCAAGCCCGCCACTGCGCCAAGGGCGATAGCGTTCCGGCGGGTGAGCGTCGTCGGCCAAGAAGCCGCGATCATGAACTTGATGTCTCCGGGCCTCGCCATATGCATATGCCCGCGCTTCGCCCTAGGTGCAACGCGCCGCGGGGGCAAGCAAGGTCAGGCGCGGCGCTGATCGTTGGTGTCGGCGCTGAAGCGGGCCATCTCGATCTGGGCGGCCACCCCGGTGGGCAGGTCCTTGTCGGTGATCAGGGCCAGGCGCTCGATGGCCTCGGCGCGGAACTGTTCCACCTGGACCGAGGCGAAGGCGGGCTCGGTCAGCGCATAGGCCAGGCACACCTCCTCGGCCGACCAGCCGTGGGTATGGTGCAGGAAGGCGTAGGTGCCGGCGCCCGCCAGGGGCTCGGCGCGCTTGAAGAGGCCCGTGCGGATCGACCTGCCGCCGCTGCTCGGACGGCACAGGGCGGCCGGGAAGGGGGCATAGGCGATCATGGTCATGTCGCGGGCCGAGGCTTCCTTGATCCGCCGCCGGGCCTTCCAGTCGGAGACCAGGCTGAAGGGGGTGGCCAGGACGTCGAACAGCCCGCTCTCAAGACAGGCGTCGATGCTGTCGCCGTCCCCCACCACGCCCATCTGCAGAACCAGGCCCGCCGCCCGCAGATCGGCAAGATAGCCGTGGGCGTCGGGGGCCAGGGTGTCGAAGGCCGCCTCGTCCAGCATCAGGACGTCGAAATAGCCCGCGCCGGTCTTGGCCAGGCCGCCGCGCACGCTGTTGGAGATGGCCTCGGCGGTCAGCACCTTGCGGGGGTCGCCATGGATCCGCCAGCCGATGGCGATCAGGCGGCGTTCCACCGCTCGCAGCGCCTCGCCGAAGCCCAGCGCCATGACCTCGGAGCCGGCGGTGATCTCGAAGCAGTTGACCCCGCACTCCATCGCCCCGAACACCAGGGTCCGCCAGGCGTGGGGCGTGGTCATGTTGGGGGCTTCGCGCAGCAGCAGGCTGATGGCCGAGACCGCCTTGCCGCTTGCGCCGAAGGGCCGGTAGCGCATGCGGCTAGCCCAGAACCTGGGTCTCGAGCGCGAGCGCGTGCAGTTCGCCGCCCATCTTGCCCTTCAGGGCGGCGTAGACGAGCTGGTGCTGCTTGACCCGCGAGAGGCCGGCGAAGGCCTTCGAGACGATGCGCGCGCGATAGTGGTCGCCGTCGCCCGCCAGGTCCTCGACCTGGATCTCGGCGTCGGGGAAACCGTCGCGCAGGGCGGCCTCCAGGTCGGCGATGGGCATGGGCATGGGAATCGCGCCTCTCAGAACGTCGTTTCTGCGCTAGAAAGCTTAACAAGCCTTGGATTGGGGGTCGGTTTCATGCTGCGGATTGTCGCGGTTTTCCTTGTCGCGCTCAGCCTGTCGGGCTGCGCGGTGGTGAGTTCCGAGCGCCCGCTGTTCTCGGTGGCCGACCGCGAGGGCGCGCCGACCCTGAAGCCGGGGCTCTGGGCCGTGCCGGCCGGCGACTGCAAGTTCAGCCTGCGGGCCTCGGCCCTGAAGTGGCCCGACTGCGCCAACGCCGCCCTGGTGACCGCCACCAGCCTGTTTGGCGGCAAGCGCGACGCCGTGGGCGCCTTCCCCCAGGCCCTGACCTATCGGCTGGCGAGCGGCGATCCGGTGATCCTTCAGGTGGAGGCGCCGGCCGACCGTGAACCGGGCGATCCGAAGGTGATCTATCTGGGGGTTCGAGCCCTGGCGTCAGACGGGCTGGGGCTGATCACCAGCGCGCGGGTGTGGCTGGCGCTGTGCGCCAAGCCACCTCAGACCGACGGCGGCGATCTGTCGAAGCCGGTGAAATTGGCGCCCGGCCTGACCTCCATCAAGGGCCGCGAGGAGTGCCAGGCGCGCACGCCGGCCGCCGTGCGCAACGCCGCGCGCCATAGCGAGGCCTGGGCGTTCAGCGGCGATGGGGAAGATTTCGGTCTGGTCGCCCGCTGGATCCGCGACGGGGACCGGTAGCGGGACGAGGAAAAGTGCGAAGCGGTTTTCCGCCTGCGTCCCGCGCCAGCAAAAGCGGCCCCTCCCGAAGGAGGGGCCCTGTGTCTTAGTCGATGATGGCGGAGTAGATCAGGCTCTTCAGCTGGCCACGGAAGTTGAAGGTGCCCGACGGCATCAGCTGGGTCATGAACACCACCGAGAGGTCTTCCTTGGGGTCCACCCAGAAGATGGTGGAGGCAGCCCCACCCCAGTAGTAGTCGCCGGTCCCCAGGCTGGCGGTCTGGGTCTGGCTCATGGTGGACGCGAAGCCCAGGCCGAAGCCCACGCCCTCGTTGGCGGTCTCGGAGAAGCCGCCGATGGCCATCTGGGTCAGGTCCTTGCCGCCGGCCAGGTGGTTCATGTGCATCATTTCCAGGGTGCGCGGGCCGATCACGCGGTGGCCGTCCAGCTCGCCGCCTCGGCGCAGCATCTCGCAGAAGCGCATGTAGTCGGCCGTGGTCCCAGTCAGGCCGCCGCCGCCGGACTTGAAGCCAGGCTCCGACGCGAAGGCGCTGGTGGCCGGATCATCGATCACCTTCAGCTTCTTGTCGGGGCCGCGCTGATAGTTGGCGCAGAAGCGGTCGATCTTGTCGGGGGCCACGAAGAACGAGGTGTCCTTCATGCCGAGGGGGCCGAAGATTTCTTCCTGCAGGTACTGGGCGAAGGGCTTGCC
>JAYVDG010000589.1:0-3359 GCA_043749525.1 Phenylobacterium sp. | reverse complement strand
CGTGGAAGATCACGTCGTTGACGGTCACCCCGCCGGCCGTGGTGCCGTTCAGCACCTTCTCCTTCTCGGCGTCGTCGTCGCCGAAATAGTAGAGGCCGAGCGGGCGGTCGTGAGCGTTCACATAGGCGATGGCTTCGTCGACGCCGGAATAGGTCTTCACCGGCAGCAGGGGCCCGAAGATCTCTTCCTGCATCACCTTCATGTCGTCGGTGGGGTCGATGATCAGTGTGGGCGCGATCTTGCGGTGTTCCTGCTGGCTCAGATCCTCGCCCTGCGGCTTCATCTCCACGATGCGCGCGCCTTTTGCCCGGGCGTCGTCCACATAGCCCTTGATGCGGTCATAGTGCCGGTCGGCGACGATGGCGGTGTAGTCGGGGTTGTCGCGGATCGTCGGGAACATCTTGGCCACCGCGCCCTGGGCGTGGCCGATGAAGTCCTCCAGCTGATCCTTCGGAGCCATGACGTAGTCAGGCGCCAGGCAGATCTGGCCGGCGTTAAGGGTCTTGCCGTTCATGACGCGGGCCGCGGCCGTGGCCATGTCGGCCGACTTGCCGATGATCACAGGGCTCTTGCCGCCCAGTTCCAGGGTGAGCGGCACGAGGTTGGCCGAGGCGGCCTTCATGACGTGGCGGGCGATGGAGGTCGCGCCGGTGAAGATCAGGTGGTCGAAGGCCAGTTCGGAGAAGGCCTGGCCCACCTCCGGCCCGCCGGTGATCACCGCGACCTCCTCGTCGGAGAAGACGCTGGCGAACATGGTGGCCAGCAGCTCGGAGGTGGCCGGGGTGAATTCCGATGGCTTGATCAGGGCGCGGTTGCCGGCGGCCAGCACCCCGGCCAGCGGCGCGAAGGTCAGGTTCACCGGGAAGTTCCAGGGGCTGATGATGCCGATCACCCCCTTGGGCTGGAAGCGCACCTCGGCCTTGGCGCCGAACAGGCCGAGGATCGCGGGCGTCGTCTTGCGCTTCTCCGGCTTCATCCACTTGGTGAGGCTGTCGCGGGCATGCTTCAGCGGGCCGATGGAGCCGGCGATATCGGTGAAGGCGGTGGCCTCCCGCGAGCGTGAGCCGAAGTCGGCGTTCACCGCGTCCTCGATGGCCTTGCGGTTGTCCACCAGCAGGCCGATGCAGCGGTCGATCCGCGCGATCCGCTGCTGGGCGGTGGGGGCGCCGTCGCGCAGGTGGGCGGCCTTCTGCTTGGCCAGCAGGGCGTTCATCGAGGCGGCGTCGTGGGCCATGGTCGTCTGTCCTCCGGTCGTCGGCGGGCTCATATGTCGGCCGCCGTGACCGGAGCTTACCAGGCTTTGCGCCTGCCGTCGGGTCAGGCCGGGACGGTGGATTTCAGGCTCGGCCGCTCCGAGATTTCCAGGAAGAAGGCCTCCAGCTTGGGGTGCATCTTGCGCCAACCATTGTTGGGGAACCGCAGGTCCAGATAGCCGAGCGCGCAGGCCACGCAGATGTCCCCCAGGCCCGGATCGGCCGCGTTGCGCGAGGAGCCTTCGAACAGGTCGAGCGCCCGCTCGATCTTGCCCGACTGCCCCGCAAGCCACTCGGGCCAGCGCATGGCCTCGGGGCGCATGAAGACCTCGTAGCGGCTGAGCAGGGCCGCATCCAGGATGCCGTCGGCGGCGGCCTGCTCCACCAGGGCGGCCCAGCGGGCGTCGCCTGCGCGGGGCGCCAGCGACTTCTCCGTCAGGCTGTCGAGATAGTCGACGATCACTCGGCTGTCATAGATCGCGCGGCCGTCGTCCAGCATCAGGGTCGGAATCTTGGCCAACGGATTTGCCGCGGCCAGGACGGGATCGGCGGCCGCAGCGGGATTGGCGCCGACCACCATCTCCTCAAGGGCGATCCCCAGTTCCTGAGCGCAGATCCGCACCTTGCGGGCATAGGGCGAGGCGGGAGAGAACAGTAGCTTCATAGCATGGCCCTCGCCGCCGGGACCGTCCCGGCGGGTCGTCCTGCCTTATGTCTCGGGCCAAGGCGGACGACTAGCCCAGGATGTGCAGCGCGCGGGCGGCCACATAGGCGGCGGTGGCGATCACGAAGAGGGCGAAGAGCTGCCGCGCGAGGGTCGCACGATCGGCCAGGATTCTGGCGAGATGGCCGCCCGCCAAGGCGCCGAAGCCGCCGCCGGCCACCAGGGCCAGGAAGACCTCCCAGTCGATCTGGTCCGAGGCGGCGTAGCTCGCGCTGGTGGCCGCGCCGAACAGCACCACCGAGACCAGGGATGAGGCCGCCGCGTGGGCCATGGTCATGCCGGTGGCCGCCATCAGACCTGGCACGATGAGAAAGCCGCCGAAGAAGCCCGCCGCCAGGCCCACCAGCAGGCCGAGCGGCGCCAGCCTGGCGGTCAGGGCCGGGGTGAGGGTCACGAAGGGGTCGCCCGCGCCCTTGCGCGGGACCAGCATCGAGCCGCCCACCGCGGCCATGGCCACGGCGAACCACAGGATCAGATCCTCGCCGGCCACCTGCTTGGCCAGATGGGCGCCGATCAGCGAGCCCAGCAGGCCGGCCACGGCGAACACGCTGGCGCAGCGCCACCTCACCCGACCCGCGCGCGCCTGGCGCCCAGCCCCACCAGGGCGTTGACCGCCACCGCGGCGGCCGAGGTGCCGATGGCGACGTGCGGGTCGCGCACGCCAACAACATAGATCAGCAAAGGCGTGGCCAGGACCGAGCCTCCGCCCCCGAACACAGAGAGCAGCAGACCGATCGCCGCCCCGCCCAGCGCCGCCAGGACGAGGCTGAGGATGGGCAGCTCCATCTCAGGCCACCCGACGGTTCCAGGGGGCCGCGGCCAGCACCCGAGCCATGCCGCAGAAGCCGGTGGCGCCGGCGAAGGTCAGTCCGCCGCCCACGAACGCCGAGAGTCCGAAGAACCCCGGGTAAACCGTCAGTCCGAGAAGAACGCCAACCACGACGAGCGAGCCGGCGGCGATCTGCACCTGGCGCATGAGCTCAAGGGGCGCCTTTTGGTTTGTCTCGACAGGGAGGCCCGCGGCGGCCCAGCCGTCCACTCCGCCCTCCAGCACGAAGGCTTCGCCATCGACGGTGTCGGCCAGCCGGGCGCAGTTGGCCCCGGTGCGCATGCCCGAGCGGCAGGTGAAGACCACGTCTCGGCCGGGTTCGATCTTCAGGTGGGCGGCCTCGAGGGCCGAGAGCGGGCGCGACAGGGCGCCCTTGATGTGACGGCGGACGAACTCGTCGGGCTCGCGAATGTCGACGAGCACGGCGGCGCGGCGGCTGAGGCGGTCAGCGAGCGCCTCGGGGGTCAGGGTCGTCAGGGTGGAGGTCATGGGTCAGCTTCATGTCTGGAGGCCCCGGGCGGGGCCGACTTCGACCGTCTCGTGAAGGACGGTG
>JAYVDG010000588.1:0-3359 GCA_043749525.1 Phenylobacterium sp. | reverse complement strand
CCGAACAGCAGGTCGTCCTCGCCGCCGATGTGATTGCGGATCGCCGAGAACGGGGCCTTGGCGTCGGGCAGGCTGGCGCGGCGGAGCAGGCTGTCGCCGCAGCCGTAATAGTGATCGATCAGCCCCTCACGCGGACCGTCGCCGACCCGGGAGAAGAACCATTCCAGATAGGCCCGATGCTTGACCACGCCGGCCGGTGCGCGGCCGCGAACGGGCCCGAACACCACGTCGGCGCCGTACTTGGCTTGCACGGCCAGCAGGGCGGCCAGCCAGCCGGCCGGCGCCTCCTCGTCGTCATCCAGGAAGGCGATGAAGTCGCCCCTCGCCTGCGCCATGGCGGCGTTGCGGGCGTTGGCGACGCCGGGCTCGGGTTCGTGCACATAGACCACCGGGAACGGCGCCTCGGCGGCCAGGGTCGCCGTCAGCGTCTCAGCCGACGGGACCTGGTCATTGTCCACCACCACCAGCTCCACAGTCGCGGGATCGACGCCCGCCTGGAGGAAGGTCGAGCGCGCAGCCGTGGCCAGTCCGTCCAGACGTCGCTGGGTGGGAATGATCAGGCTGACACGCGGGGTGGTCATGGGGTCAGACGGCCTCGAGCTCGGCGGGCGCCCGGCGCACGCGGGCGCCGATGGCCTGGGCCACGCCCAGGGCGCGCCCGGTGAAGGACAGTTCGGAACTGGCGATGATGTCCAGGCGGCGGCGCAACTTGCCCACCGCGCCCTGGCCATGCGCGCCGGCCAGGCTCCAGGCCTGCTCCGACATCTGGGCCGCGCGGCCGCCGAGGTTGGCGGCGGTGGCGACGCCCTCGCCGATCATCCGCGTGGTCAGCGCATAGGGACGCTTGTAGTGCTCGTGGCCGGGGCCGAGGTCATAGGTGGTCAGACCCATGTCCGGCATGGCGGCGATGGCGCGGCCCAGGAACACCTGGCCCGGCGACCAGGCGCCCAGCTCCGGATCGGTCGAGGCGATCCACGGATGATAGACACCGCCCTGGCGGATGCCGAAGTGCCCCGCCACCAGGCGGTCGCCGGCATAGAGGTTGACCATCAGCCCCTGGAAGTCGCCGTCCTGGCGCTCGAACAGGTCCTGCAGCAGGCCCTGCGTCCAGTCGGCGTTCAGGAAGCCGTGGGCGCCGGTGCGGGCCAGTTGCTCGCGCTTCCAGCAAAGCAGGGTGTCGAAAGCCGTCTGGTCGTTCTCGGCACGGATCGACAGCTCGCCAACCTCGCGGTCCAGCTTGTGGTCCAGGCGGCGGTAGTTCTTGAACCGCTTGGGGCTCGCGGCGCGCAGGGCCTCCAGATAGGCCTCCGCCGTGGTCTCAAGCGCGATGACGAAGCTTTCGCGCTCGGCGGCGCCGAAGCCCGCGAAGGCTCTGTTCGGATCGGTCAGGCCGGTGAAGCGGTAGACCGACAGACCGGCGGTGGACAGCGCCTCGTCGGCGTCCAGCCCCTGCTCGGCCACCAGGCCATGATAGTCCGACAGCGGCGCGCCGATCGGCCGGGCATAGCTGCCCGGGCGGCGGTGATAGGCCAGGAATCCGGCCGTTCGGCCCGGCCAGCGCCAGACGGTGACTCGGGCGTCGGCGCGCACCTTCCCCACGGCCAGGGCGAAGTCAGGCCCCATCAGCGGGTTGGCGAATTCCGGCCGGCTGGCGCACAGCCTGCGCCAGGTGGAGATGTCGGCTTGCGAAAGATCGCTCGGATGGAAGGTCTCTGCGCTCAGCATGGTCTCAAACCTTAGCTTGTCCCGGTTAGGGAAAGGTGGAGCAGCGCGCTGCAATCCACATGCCTTGAGAGGTGTGCCGTTTCGCGTCAGGGGCGACTGATGGGGTCTCGGTTCCCTTCTCCCCTTGCGGGGTCGAAAACCCCAAACCCCCTGCGTCATCCCGGCCGTAGCGAAGCGGAGAGCCGGCACCGAGGGGTCGCAATCAATCCCCTGGGTGCCGGGTCTCCCTGCGGGTCGCCCGGGATGACGGGTGCGGTTGTTTTGGGAGCGGAGCGCGATCCCGCAAAGGGGAGAAGGACGCCTTTGGTTTCGCCCTGCGGGTCTCTACCCGAACGTCGCCTTGAGGATCGCCTCAAGCCAGGCGGCGTCGACCTCGTCGAAGGCCGCGGGCCCCGTGGCGTCGACGTCGAACACCGCGATCAGCTCGCCCGCCGCATCGAACACCGGGACCACCACCTCGCTGGCCGAACGGCCGTCGCAGGCGATGTGGCCGGGGAAGGCGTGGACGTCCGGGACCAGCTGGGTCTGCCCGGTCGCCGCCGCCGCGCCGCAGACTCCCCGCCCATAGGCGATGCGCAGGCAGCCCAGGGTCCCCTGATAGGGCCCCACCACCAGCTCGCGGTCCTTGTCAGCATCGACCACGTAGAAGCCGGTCCAGAAATAGTGCTCGAAACTGGCGGCCAGCATGGCGGCGACGGTGGCCATCCGCGCCGTGCGGTTGGGTTCGCCCTCCAGAACTGACGCGATCTCCTCGGCCACCGTCGCATAGCGGGCTGCCTTGTCGTCGGGCAGGGTCAGGTCGTTGAAAGCTTCGGCCATGGGGCCGGTATATAGGTCTTTAGCCCACCGCCACCAGACGCCGCGCGCTCTTGCGGGTAACCACCGCCTCCAGATTGCGGGCGATGCGGTCGGCCTCGACCGGGTTCATCTCCGTCTGGCCCAGCAGGTTGCGGATGGCGTCGAAGTGGATCTCGATCACGGCGGGATCACAGGCGTCGGGCCCGCCCATGGCGTCCACATAGGCGATCATCGACTCCGAGGCCCGCTCCACCGTCCGGTCGCGCACCTGTTGGGCGCGGAAGGTGGTGTGCTGCATGACGCGATAGATCATCTGCAGGGTGGCGCGGTCCACGCCGCCGCGCGCCGCGATCAGCCGGCGCATGGCCTCCAGCTCGACGCTGATGGTCTCGCGGGCCACAGCGCGCTCCACCTCGTCAGCCACCTCTTCCGGATCGCATGTCCGGCGCAGGGGGCCGGAATAGTTCAGCTCTACCTTGCGACGGCGGTCGGGGCCGACATAGGCCTCGCTGATGATGAAGTGCCGCGGCTTCTTCAGCACCAGCTGGATGCGCGACAGCAGGGCGGCGGGCGTGAACGGTTTGATCACGAACTCATTGACCCCGGCCAAGCGGGCGATCTGCACGTCGCGCTCGCTGCGCTGGCCGGTGACCATCACCACGGGCGCCTCAGGGTTGGGCACCATGGGGTCGGGATGGATGGCGGCGCGGCGGATCGAACGGACCAGCTCCAGGCCATCCATCACCGGCATGGACCAGTCGGTGAAGATGATGTGCGGGCAGCGGTGGCGCAGCAGTTCGCGCGCGCGGTTGCCATCCGGGGCGGTGTAGACCTCG
>JAYVDG010000587.1:0-9134 GCA_043749525.1 Phenylobacterium sp. | reverse complement strand
CAGCTTCTGGCGGTCGGCACCCTGGTGGTGCTGAGCGCGGTGCTGTCCAAGGACGACATGCAGGCCTGGGGCTGGCGCGTCCCCTTCTTCATCGGCGGCGCCCTGGCGCTCGCGGTGTTCTGGTTCCGGCAGGGGATGCACGAGACCCCGTCCTTCCACGCGCGAACGGGCGAGCGGGCCAGCACCTGGAAGCTGATCGCCACCCACCCCCGCGAGAGCCTGCTGGTGATGGGCCTGACCGTCGGCGGGACGCTCGGCTACTACACCTACTCGACCTACATCCAGAAATTCCTGGTCAACACCTCCGGCTTCTCTAAGGACACCGCGACCGCCATCACCGCCTGCGCCCTGGTTGTGTTCCTGTTGGCCCAGCCGCTGTTCGGCGCCCTGTCGGACCGGATCGGCCGCCGGCCCCTGCTGATCGCCTTCGGGGTAGCGGGCGTGAGCCTGACCTGGCCGATCCTCTCGACTCTGGCGGGGACCCGCGACCCCCTGGCCGCCTTCGCCATCACCGCGGGCGCCCTTCTGATCGTGGCCGCCTATTCGTCGGTGAACGGGGTGGTGAAGGCCGAGCTCTTCCCCACCGAGGTCCGGGCCCTGGGGGTCTCCCTGCCCTATTCCCTGGCCAACGCCCTGTTCGGCGGCACGGCGGAATATGTCGCCCTGTGGTTCAAGTCCAAGGGCCACGAGACCTGGTTCTTCACCTACGTCACCGTGGTGATCGGGGCCTCGCTGCTGGTCTATGTCTTCATGCGCGACACCCGCAAGCACAGCCGCATCGTGGAAGACTAGGGCGCGACGTCGAAGGCTTTCGGGGGTTCGCCGCTCTGGTGGCGTTCCCAGGCGGTCGTATAGGCCGCCTCGATGTGGCGGCGGCTCAGGTCGGTGTCGAACAGCGGCGCGGTCTGGACCGTCGCGGCCAGCCGGGCCTTGAGGTTCGCCAGCCGCGCCGGCTGCGTGGCCAGCTCCAGCGCCAGGGCCTCATAGGCCTCCAGGCTTTCGGTGATCAGCTCGGGCAGGCCGACCGCTTCCAGCAGGCTGGCGGCCACACGCGCGGCGAAGCCTCGGCCGGCGCAGGTGACCAGCGGCAGGCCGACCCACAGGGCGTCGCTGGCGGTGGTGTGGGCGTTGTACGGCAGGGTGTCGAGGAACAGGTCGGCCAGGCGGTGGCGGGCCAGATGCGCCTCCGGTGTCGTCTTCGGTGCGAACACCAGCCGGTCGGGATCGACGCCGCGCGCCTGCGCCTGCGCCCGCAGGTTACGCACCACGGCGGGGTTGGATTCCAGCAGCCACAGAACGCTGCCCGGAACCTGGTTCAGCAGCCGCGTCCAGACGCCGAACACCGGCGGGTTGAGCTTGTAGTTGGCATTGAAGCAGGCGAACACGAAGGCGCCGTCGGGCAGGTCCGCCTCGCCCCGCGTCGGGGATTCCGGCGGCACGACCCGGTCGTGGTCGTTGACCTGATAGCTGTGCGGCAGGCGGATCACCTGTTCGCTGTAGAATTGCTCCGCACCCGCCGGGATCACCTGCCGGTCGGCGACGATGTAGTCGATGAAGTCGGCGCCCATGGTCCCGGGATGGCCCAGATAGTTGATCTGGATGGGCGCCGGACGGCAGGCGAAGATGCCGGGTCGGCAGTGGGTGGTGTAGCCGTTCAGATCGACGACGATGTCGGTCTCCGCCGCCCGGATCATCCGGGCCACCTCGAGGTCGCTGACCTGGGCGACATCATGAAAGACGGGGAAGGCCGCGCAGAGGCGCTGGCGCTTGGCGTCGTCGGATTGGGGGCCGAGCGCATAGCCGGTGATCTCGAACCGCGTCTTGTCGTGCCGCTCGAACAGGCCCGCGGTCAGGTGGGCGACTGCGTGGTTGCGGAAGTCGGACGACACATAGGCCACCCGGATACGATCGTGGGCGTAGGTCTCGCCGGTCCACAGCGGCGGCGGCGGCCGGGCGAACCGGGCCTTGGCGTGGATCTGGGCGCAGGCCAGCTGCACGGCCGGGTCGTCGGAATGGGAGAGCACGCTGAAGGGCAGGTCGGCGGGCTCGCCGCCCCCGATGCGGTGGGCGATCTCCCAGGTGGCCAGTTCGTAGTCGGACCAGTCGCAGACCTGCAGCTGCTGGAAGAGCTTGGCCCCCAGGATCTCTGGCTGCCGCTCACCCAGGGCCAGGGCGCGCTGATAGCCGGCCACCGCGTCCTCGGCATGTCCCCGGGCGCCCAGGACATTGGCGCGGTTGACCACCGCCAGGCCGTAGTTGGGATCGATGGCCAGGGCCTGCTCGTAACTGGCCAGGGCGTCAGCCTGGCGGCCCCGGCGCGACAGGACGTTGCCGCGGCAGTTCAGGGCGTCGACGTCGTGGGGCCGGATCGCCAGCGCCGCCTCGAAGGCCCGCACCGCCTCGGCCACGCGGCCCAGCATGGCCAGCACCTTGCCGGTGGCCACATGGGCCGAGGCCTGGCCCGGATTGTTGAGCACCGAGGTGCGCCACAGAGACAGGGCCGTCTCGTACTGACCTCGGGACTTGAGGATAAGGCCGAGGTTGAGCAGACTCTCGGGATGCACAGGCGAGTGCGCCAGCACCGCACGATAGAAGCCCTCGGCCTCGTCGAGGCGGCCAAGGCCATGTAGGCGGACCGCCTCACGGAAGTTGGCGACGGGGTCCCCCGCCGCCGGCTGGGGCGGCGGAGCTTCGTCGGTCATGGCGTCCTAGAGCGCCGCTTCGACCGCGGCGGTGACTTCCTGCGCCAGCGGTTCGGTGCGGGGACTGAAGGCGCGGATCAGCTTGCCGTCCTTGCCCACCAGCAACTTGTGGAAGTTCCAGGCCGGGTCGGCGGACTCGCCCAGCTCGGCCAGGGCCCACTTGTAGAACGGGTGGGCGGTGTCGCCCTTCACGTCTTCCTTGGAGGTCAGGGGGAAGTCGATGTTGAACTTGGTCTCGCAGAAATCCTTGATCTCCGCCTCGGAGCCCGGCTCCTGGCCCATGAACTGGTTGCAGGGCACGCCCAGCACCACCAGGCCCTTGTCCTTGTAGTCGGTGTAGAGCTTTTCCAGCCCCTCGTACTGCGGGGTCAGGCCGCAGGCCGACGCGGTGTTCACCACCAGCACGACCTTGTCCTTGTAAGTGGTCAGCGGCAGGGCCGCGCCATCGATGGACTTGAACGAGAAATCATAGGCGTCGGACATGGCGTGTTCCTCCAAAAGATTGCGTGCAGGCTAAACCGCTTACCCGGCGTCCTCCAACGCCTGTTCGACCGCCAGGGCCAGGTCAAGCGCACGGGCCGCTTCCTCGCCGGTGACGACGGGGCGCGGAGAGTCACCGCGCACGGCCGCCAGGAAGCCCGCGACGCTGGCGCCCAGGGGGTCTTTGGCGCCGGGGGTGTCGGCGAAGTCGGGGTTGAGCGGGAAGCCGGTGGTGTTGCGAAACTCCCGAGTCAGGAAGTCGATCTCCAACTCGCCGGAGGGATAGACCACCTTCATGGTGCGTTTGCGGGCCGGCGCCATGCGCGAGGCGTCGAACACCGCCAGGAAGCCATTGTCGAAATTGACCTCGGCGCGGGCCTGGTCCCAGCCGCCGCTGAAGTCGCGGATGCCGGTGGCCTCCTCCGCCAGGGGCTGGCCGGCGCTGAGCGACAGGGCCAGGTCCAGGTCGTGGACCATCAGGTCCAGCACCACCGAAACATCCAGGCTGCGCTCCGACGGCGGGCCATGACGCACCGCCTCCAGCCGCAGGGGCTGCTCGGGCACATCGAACAGGCCGATGGCCTGGAAGACCACCCGCTCCTGGTGGCCGCAGGCCAGCACCAGCTTGCGCTTGGCGGCCTCGCCGATGATGCGGTCGGCGTCCTCCAGGCTCACCGCCAGGGGTTTTTCCACATAGACCGGCTTGCCCGCCACCAGGGCCGCCAGGGCGCCCTGCGCATGGAAGCTGCCCGGTGAGGCGACGGTGACGACATCGACCTCGGCGAGGAACGCTTCAAGATCGGCGAAGCCCTTGCCGCCATGGCTCTGGGCGATCTCTTCGGCGCGGGCGGTGTGGTGGGGATCATAGACGGCGGCCAGGCGCGCGCCCGGCTGGTTGGCGTACTGGCGAGAATGATAGCCGCCGAACACCCCGGCCCCGATCACGCCGCCCCGCAAGATTTCCGCCATGACTCACTCCGAAAGCTCGCCTGCGCTTACAGGCGAAGGACGTCCAGCGCCACCCGGCGCGCACAAGGCCGCAAGAACACTCCCGATGTGAACGCCTGCGCCGTTGGCCGGTGGAAGGGGAAGGTCTACAAGCCTCCCGACTTCCCTCCCCCGGAGCGTATGCCTTGTCCCGCCTATTCAGCGCCTATGTGATCGTCGACTGGAGCGCGGCGGCCAAGCCGTCCATGGGCGCCGATTCCGTCTGGATCGGCGTCGCCAAGCGCGATGTCCGCTTCCGCTTGACCTTCGAGAGCCACAACCCGGCGACCCGGGCCGAGGCCGAGAAGCTGCTGGCCAGCATCCTCGACGACTTCAAGAAGCGCTCGGAACGCGCCCTGGTAGGCTTCGACTTCCCGCTGGGCTTCCCGCGCGGTTTCGCCAAGGCCCTGAACCTGGCCGGCGAGCAGCCGTGGCGCGCGGTCTGGGATCAGCTCGACAAGATGGTCAAGGACAAGGTCGACAACACCAACAACCGCTTCGGCGTGGGCTCAGAGATCAACCGGCGCATGACCGGCGGGCCGTTCCCCTTCTGGGGCTGCCCGCCCAAGGACGCCCTGACCACCCTGCAGCCCAAGCGCACGCGGGCCCATGGTCCCGACGACCTGCCGGAATTCCGGCACGCGGACCTGGCGGCCAAGGGCGCGGCCTCGATCTGGAAGCTCTATTACAACGGCTCTGTGGGCGGTCAGGCGATCCTGGGCATCCCGGCGGTGCGCAGGCTGAAGCTGGCGCGCGGCGAGGCGGTGAAGGCCTATCCCTTCGAGACCGGCTTCAAGGCGCTCACCGAGGCCGATTTGGACGGTGTCGAGGTGGTCGTCACGGAGGTCTATCCCAGCCTCTACAAGGCTCAAGCCCTGCCCGGCGAGGTCAAGGACCAGGCCCAGGTGCGGGTGACCGCCGAGCAATTCGCCAAGCTGGACGAGGCCGGCAAGCTGGGGGCGCTGTTCGGCCCCTCCAAGACCGCCGATCCGGCCGTGGTCGTGGACGCCGAGACCGAAGAGGGCTGGATCCTGGGCGTCGAGGCCTAGGCGGCTTCGCGGACGGCGTCAGGCAATTCGATCTTCTGTCTTGAGACGCGTCGTTCCGCACGCGGGAACCGCAGGTGCTCGAGCCAGACCGGGGCCAGGACCGCCAGAGCTCCCAGGGTGTCGGCGCAGAGATCGCCGATCTCGCCGTCGCGCCCGGTGAGGGTCTGGGCCACCTCGATGGCCGCGCCGGCGAAGATGGCCAGCACCACCAGATCCAGCCGCCGCCGGGTCGGGAAGGCGGTGAAGAGCAGGATCGTCAGGCCATAGAAGGCGATGAAATGGGCCGCCTTGTCCCAGGGTATCAGGGCGTGTTCGACGCCCTGGAACGGCCCCACCATGCCGATGGCGCAGACCAGGAAGGCCGCCAGCAGCAGGCCCTTGGCGAGGATCGGGGAAAGAGGCGCGCGAGACATGGCCACAGCTCTACAGCAGCGCCATGAAAACTCCGTTGATGCCTAGCGCCCTTGCTTGCTCAACCACTGGAAGCGCGCCAACAGCAGGGCCGCCGACAGGAAACTGGCGGCGATCACCGCCCAGACGATGCCGTTGAGGCCCAGGCCCATGGGGATGGCCAGCCACCAGGCGAGGGGCGCCATGACCAGGGCATAGCTGGCCAGGTGGGTGAAGGTGGGGATCCACACCTCGCCACGCGCCCGCAGCGCCTGGGCGGCCACCACCTGGACGGCGTCGGGGATCAGGAACAGGCAGGACAGCGCCACGGCGGGCGCGGCCATAGCCAGCGTCAGGGGATCGTGGGTATAGGCGCCGGCGATCAGCCGTGCGCCCGGCCAGACGATCAGGCTGACCAACAGGCCGAAGACCGCCGTCACGCCGAAGGCGATGGCGCCCGCACGGTTCACCGCGGCGGTGTCGCGCGCCCCATAGGCCCGGCCCACAAGGACGGCGGCGCCGGTCGACAGGCCCAGGGGAACCATGAAGATGATCGCCACCACATTCAGGGTGATGGCCCAGGCCGCCACCGCCAGGCCGCCGATCCAGCCCGCGATGACGTTCATGCCGGCGAAGGAGGCCACCTCAAAGAAGTTGGATGCCCCGGCGCCATAGCCGATGCGCCGCTGCTCGGTCTCGGCGGCAAGGTCGGGCTCGGGCTTGGTGAAGACGCCCAAGGCGCGGCTGTCGGGCATGCGGGCGATATAGATCAGCAGGACGATCGCCAGGAAGGTCCGCGCACCGGTGGTCGCCCAGGCTCCGCCCACCGCGCCAAGCGGCTCCAGGCCGAAGGTTCCCGGCACCAGCAGCAGGTCCAGGGCCAGGTTCACGCCATTTGCCAGCCACATCATCACCGCCGCGGGCTTGGGCCTGCCCTGCCCCTCCAGCCAGAAGCTGGCGGCGACGCTGAAGGCGTAGCCCGGCATGGAGAGCGCGAAGATGATCAGCGGCTTTGACGCACCATCCGCGAGGTCCTTCTCCAGGCCGAGGATATGCAGGAAGGCCGGGCCGCCGGCGATCAGCACGAAGGTGGAGACCAGCCCGATCCACAGGCTGTAGCTCAGCCCCCGGCGCAGCACCGCGCCGGTGATCTCCGGCCGTCCCTGGCCGTTGGCGCGGGAGGTCATCACCTGGATGCCGCTGAGCAGCCCCACCGTCATGGTGACGATGACGCTGGTCGGCGCCCAGGCCATGGCGTGATAGCCGAGCTCGGTCGCCGAATAGCGGCCCACGACGATGGCGTCCGACAGCCCCATGCCCATGATGCCGAGGCGCGACAGCACCACCGGCCAGGAGAGCTGCAGCAGCTCGGCCAGTTCAGTGCGGACGACATTTGCGCGCCCTCCCGTCGGGGAGTTCGCGGGGGCCGAGGGTCCGGCCATGGGGATCACCAATTTTCAAAGAGGGCGGGAACCTGCCGCCGCCCTCCTCGCCTCGCAAGCGAAGCTTGGCCTAACGGGGCGGATTCCTGGCCCCCGGTGATAACTTTGGCACATCAGGGGAAGTCGAACGGCTCTGTCAGGGTGCAGCGAACGACGCCCCGACCCACGGTGACCGTGGCGGCTTGGCCAACGCCAACGTCGAAGATGCGCTCCGGTCCCTTGGCCGGCGTCACGCGCAGGACGGCGGGGGCGGTGAAACGGCAGGCCGGGTAGCCATCCCCGCCGTCGGCTTCGTATTGACCGATCAACGTGCAGTCTGCATGCCCGAACCGACGGGCGAACCATACGCCGTTAAAGCCGAAGATGTTCTTCAACGGCCGCCGCAGGGCGTCGAACGCCGTCTCGCTGATCTCCGGGCATGCCGGGCCAAGCGCCGTCAGGGCCAAGGTCCGCGCGTGGGCCAGATCTCGCGCGCGAGCGCCGGCGGAAAGGTCGTGGGCGACGACGTTCGCTAGCAGCGGCGCCGCGGCGCAGAGCATCACCAGTCCGAAAACCCAGGACCTGACCCGCCCGATCGGTTGGCCGCCGTAGTCGCGACTTCGCCGCATCTCGTCTCTCCCCGCCTGGGGAGAGGCTAGACGGTTTTTCCGCGGAAAACTACAGTTGTAATTCTGAAGTCAGATCGCCGCGCGCAGCGCCGCGTCGACCCGGTCTTCCTTCAGCTTCTCGGCCACCAGGAAGGCCAGCTCCAAGGCCTGTTCGCCGTTGAGCCGGGGATCACAGTGGGTGTGGTAGCGGTCGGCGAGGTCGCCCTCGGTGAGCGCGCGCGCCCCACCCAGGCACTCGGTGACGTTCTGGCCGGTCATCTCCAGGTGCACGCCGCCGGGGTGGACGCCTTGCGCCTTGGCGATCTCCACGAAGCTCTTCACCTCCGACAGGATGCGGTCGAACGGGCGGGTCTTGTAGCCGTTGGTGGCGGTGAGCGTGTTGCCGTGCATCGGGTCGATGGCCCAGACGACGCTGCGGCCCGAACGCTTGGTGGCCTCCATCAGTCGCGGCAGGCGGGCCTCGATCTTGTCGGAGCCGAAGCGGCCGTAGAGAGTCAGACGGCCGGCTTCGTTCTTCGGGTTCAGCACGTCGATCAGGCGCAGCAGTTCATCCGGCTCGACGGTTGGACCCACCTTCACGCCGATGGGGTTCTTGATGCCCCGGAAATACTCGACGTGGGCGCCGTCCAGCTGGCGGGTGCGCTCGCCGATCCACAGCAGGTGGGCCGAGGTGTCGTACCAGTCGCCCGAGGTGCTATCGACCCGGGTCATGGCCTCCTCGAAGCCGAGCAGCAGGGCCTCGTGGGCAGTAAAGAACTCCACGCGGTGCAGATCCGGCTGGCTCTCCGGCGTGACCCCGATGGCGGCCATGAAGGTCAGGGCCTCGCTGATTTTCTCCGACAGCTCGTGGTAGCGCTCGCCCTGCGGGCTGTCGTTGACGAAGCCCAGGGTCCAGCGGTGGATGTTGTAGAGGTCGGCATAGCCGCCGCCGGCGAAGGCGCGCAGCAGGTTGAGGGTCGAGGCCGATTGCGAATAGGCCTGCAGCAGGCGCTGGGGATCGGGCACGCGCGAGGCGGCGTCGAAGTCCATGCCGTTGATGATGTCGCCGCGATAGGAGGGCAGCTCGACCCCATCGATGGTCTCCACCGGGGAGGAGCGTGGCTTGGCGAACTGGCCGGCCATGCGGCCCACCTTCACCACCGGCTTGCCGCCGGCGAAGGTCAGCACGACCGCCATCTGCAGCAGCACACGGAAGGTGTCGCGGATGTTGTCGGCGCTGAATTCCTTAAAGCTCTCGGCGCAGTCGCCGCCCTGCAGCAGGAAGGCGCGCCCGGCCGCAACCTCGGCGAGCTTGGCCTTCAGGCTGCGGGCCTCACCGGCGAACACCAGCGGCGGATAGGCGCGCAGGGTCTGCTCGACCCGGTCCAGCGCCGCCATGTCCGGATAATCCGTCGGCAGGTGCTTGGCGGGCTTGGTTCTCCAGGAAGATGGCGTCCAGCGGTCAGTCATGGTGGTCCTCGCGAGGGCGGGGCTAAT
>JAYVDG010000586.1:0-9143 GCA_043749525.1 Phenylobacterium sp. | reverse complement strand
CTCCCGAATCCGACCGCACCGTCGGATTGGATAGACGCGGATCAAGGTCTCCAGCTCCGAAACGCCTTCATCCTCGGACGACTTGACGACCATGTGCTCAAAGTCAATCGGATCGAGATCAGCGAAGCGCTCCAAGGCGTTCTTCAGCGCTTCCTCGAAGGCGTCCTGCGCCAAGGTTTTCATCGTCTGGCAGTAGGTGTTGATGAGCGTACGGTAGCCGTCAGCCGCCCAATCCAGCGCGGTGGCGCGCGATCACCCCCGGCAATTGGCCTCATCGCCTCTCACGGCCAAGCTTCCTGCCCGCTAGACCCCGCTCCCGGCCCGATCCACGGGCCAAGGAGAGATGGGATGAAGACTGTGGCTTGGGCTCTGACCCTGGTTTCGATGGTGGCCGGCGCCGCCGTGGCGGCAAGTGGCAATCCGCTGGTGGAGCAGGTGCGGGCCGCCAACAACCGGTTCAAGGATGTGAAGGTGGCCGTGGCCAAGGGCTGATCCCCTGCACCAGCGGGATCGATGGCGGGGCCATGGGGGTCCACTAGGTCAACGGCGAGTGGGCGAGGTGCCGGAAGGTGGTCCCGTCCTGCACGCAACGGGTTGCGGCCACCTGTTTGCCGGCGCGCCCAACCGCTATGGCCTGAACCCCTTCTACGAGCTGCACGTCTGGGCCTGGAAGCCGAACCCCAAGGGCGCCTTCGCCGACATGAACCCGACCGTGAGCTGCGACCACATGGGGATGCACGGGATGTAGGGGCGGGTCGCTCTCCAAGCCCCGTAATCCCGGACGGACGGTCGACCCCATGCCTAGGGGCAGACCTTGGCCTGGATGGCGATCGCGCCGGACCCCGCCGTGATCGGCTTGGCGGCGCCTGACGACGGATTGTTCCAGAGCACGGCGCCCGAGGCGTCGTAGGCGGTATTGCCAAGGTCGGAATAGACGTTCGCCGCGCAGTTGATGGACATCTTCTCCACCATGGCGCTGACCATGACCGACCCCGACGCCTGGGGCGGGTTGAATTCCGCCCGCATGACGGCGGTCACCACGCCGTTCGCGCGGGTCACGGTGGCCGGGTCGTAGAAGATGGTCTCCGGTCCGGTCGCGGTCAGCGGGGTCCAGGTCTGGGCCTGGGCGGCGCCGGCGGCGAGCGACAGGCCACTCAGTCCAAGGACGATGAGGCGGCGCATGAAAATCTCCTGATGTTTCCTGTTTTCGATCAGGAGGAGCGGCTATCGGCAGATCGACGGCAAGGCCGGCTATACCTGGATTGTGGAGGTTTACAACCTCTGGGTGGCCTCGATCCCAAGGACAGCTTCTTGATTTGTAAAACATTGTTATCGAGACTTGCGAAGGCCTTGGTTCGTGAGCTTGTGGTCAAGCTTGGGGGAGAGCCAGGACCATGATCCACGTTTCCGAGCCGGCGACCGCGCGGCGAAATCGCCTGATCTTCCGCTGTGTCCTGGAGTTCCTGCTGGACGAAGGCCATCGCCTGATCACCCGTCACCACGGCAGCTTCACCCGCGGCGTTATCCACCTGGCGGTGGCCCAGGCGTCACGGCGCCCGGCCGGAAGCCCGCCGGGCGCCATCAGCGTCCGGGCCGTCGCTCAGTCGCTGGGCCTGGCCTATGAAACCACCCGCCGCCAGGTCGGGGCCCTGGAGGCCGAGGGTCTGCTGAGCCGCGCCGGAGAGTCAGGCGTCACGGTGGCCGCGGAGGCCGGGCCAACCCCCCCGGGCTGGGACGAGGCGCGATGCGCTGGCCTGCGCGGCCTGATCGCTGATCTCAAGGGCCTGGAATTTGCTTTCGATCCCAGCCCTGGCGGCGCGCCGAGGGAGGACAAGGACCTGGCCGGGCCCCTGGCCGTCCTGCTGGACACCTTCATCCTGCGGGTGCTGGAGGCCGGTGTCGCGCCGCACGGCTCCATGCTTGACGCCCTGGTCTTCTCAAGCCTGATCACCGCCAATGCCGGCGACATCACCTATGATCGCGAACTGGCTCAGAAATACGCCTGGTCCGACAGTCCGCCGCCGGACGAGCTGCGTCGGCCGGTCACCATCACCGGGCTTTCGGAACGGCTCGGCCTGCCCCACGAGACCATCCGCCGCCGCGTCGTCCGCTATATCGCCCTGGGCTGGGTGGTGCGCGCGCCCGGCGGCTATCTGTCGACCATGAGCCGGCAACAATCTCCAGATGTCATCGAGGGCGGCCAGATCATCGTCCAGCGGTTCCTGCAGCTGATCCATGCCGCGCGCCAGCTGGGGCTGGACGTCGAGGCCATCGGCCCCAACGTCCGCGCGCCCACCTCGCGCAGGGTGGCGGTGGCGAGCTAGAAGCTTGCCTTCAGACCCACCGACACGACGCCATTGTCATAGCCCGGCGAACGCTGCGCGCCCGAGGAGTCCTCGGTGGTGAAGTCGTAGGCGAGCTTGGCTTCCACCCGATCGCTGACCCGGAACGCCGCCGAGGCGCCGAAGGCGGTGACGTCGTCCTTGCGGTCGATGCCCTTGTGGTCGTCCCGTTCGCGGGAGACGTAGCCCCCCAGCGCCCAGCGGTCGCTGGCGTGATGGGTGATCTCGATACCAATCACCGTGGCCACATAGATCGAGGATCCGGTCAGCACCTCCTCCGCCAGGCTTCGCGATGCGTTGAACGCGACATCGGTTCCCTGGGCCGGAGTCCAGTCGAGATTGGCCGAGAGGGCCAGGTCGGAGACATCGGCGAAGGCGGCGTCGTCGAAGGTGCGCTTGGTCCAACCGGCTTCGATCTCGCCGGTCAGGTCCGCCGTGGCGTTGAAGGTCACGCCGCCGGTGACCGAGGCGGTGTCGGAGTCACGGTTGTGGCGCGAGGCGGGCGGGGCCAGATCGTAGTCGATGCCGACGTGTTGGGCCTTCACGAAGAAGGACACCGCCTGGTCGGCCTTGAAATCGGCGCGCAGGGACTGGATCAGGGTGGTGCGGTCACGGTCGTCCTGAAGGGCGAACGCGCCTGTGCCGCGCACCCGGCCATTGTCGTAGTCGCTGCTGGAATAGCTCAACTTACCCGTCAACCGCACGGCCTCGATGCTGGCCACGAAGGCCGCATGGGCCTCGTCGACCACATATTCGGTGCGCTTGACTGTGTCGCGCCGCGCCACGCGGGCCCTGCGGCTCTCGGTGGCCAGGACATGGCTGGCTCCGGCCGAGACCTTGCCGGACGCGAGGTTCAGCGCGCCGTCGGCCCCGACCGAATAGTCGTCGGCGTTCTCGTCCGAATGGTCGGCGTAGTGCGCCAGGTCGATCCGGGCATAGGCGCTCAGGTCGCCGACCTCGCTATGGCGGGTCAGGTTGAGGTCGCCGTTCAGGGTGAAGACGGTGTCGCTGACCTTGCCGAAATTGGTCGCGAAGATGTTGTCATTGGCGTTCGCGCCGACGGCGAGCGTGCCGCTGATCTTTGGCGCGTCGGCGGCGCAGGCCAGGGCCGGCGTGAGCAGGACGACGGCCGTGGCCGTGGTCAGCAGGAAGGTCTTCATGTCTCAATCCCCCGTGGCCAGGCATGCGGTGGCATGCGCCCGCGAACGGCCGCGGGTCACGCCCTGGCGAGTTTTCTGTGTTTAGCCGACGCTGTCTGGCGGCCGCTGGGCGCGGCCAACCGTCGTCGTCGTCAGCGCGAAGTTAGGGATATCGGCGGCCGAGGAAATCGCACTGTTACTCAATTCGTGGACTTGGGCGAAGCCCGGCTCGAGGCGTGGCGAAGATGACACGCGAGATGTCGGGATCAACGCCACTTTCCGGTTGCGGGCAGGGTCGGAGGTCGTGCGTTGTGGCGGCCCCACCCGGAGTTGCTCGGATGACCCATGCTCTCAGATGGCTGGGCCTGCTGATCCTGATCGGTCTGCTCGGCTCCCCGCGCTTGCTGCCCCTTCGCTGGCCGACCGGCTGGTGAAGATCGACCGGTCTACGGCCTGGACCCAGACCGCCGTGATTGCCGTCCAGTTCCCCACCTTCCACCCGCAGGGGATGGTGAAGGCCGGGAGCGAGTTCTTCGTCTCCTCCGTGGAGATCAAGCAGTACCCCGCGCGCCTGGCCGGGGCGCCGGGTGGGCGCAATCCGGGGGCCGGCGTCGGCCACCTGTTCCGGATGTCGGCGGACGGCGCCTGCTGGGGGAGCTCGTCCTGGGGCAGGGGGACGCCTATCACCCCGGCGGGATCGACTTCGACGGGAAGGACCTGTGGGTCAGCGTGGCGGAGTACCGCCCCGACAGCGCGGCCATCATCTACCGGGTCGATCCGGTGACCCTGAAGGCCACGGAGGTGCTGCGGGTCGCCGATCACATCGGGGCGGTGAGCTATGATCGCAAGACCCGTCTGCTGCAGGGCGTCTCCTGGGGCGGGCGGCGGTTCTACACCTGGGAGCTGACGCCCGGCGGCAAGGCCTCGGCGCTTACCGTGGCGCTCAATCCCACCAGCTATATCGACTATCAGGACTGCCACGGCCTGGGCGGCCGGCGGATGCTGTGCTCGGGGCTGGCCGACTACCGCGCGCCCAAGGGCAGCCTGGCGCTGGGCGGGCTGGAGATCGTCGACCTGAAGGACCACCGGCCGGCCTGGCAGGCGCCGGTTCCGCTCTGGGCGCCCTCAGGGCGGCCCATGACCCAGAACCCGGTGTTCGTGGAGGCCACCGCCGCCGGTGTCAGGGCCTGGTTCATGCCCGACGACGACCATTCGACGCTGTTCGCCTACGAGGCGGCTGTTCCCTGACGGCTTGGAAACTGCGACGGCGTCCGGCTATCGTGGGCCATGCCGCCTGCCTCGAACGCGCCGCCGCTGTCGCTGGGACGGCATTTCCCCGACCGTGAGGCGCCGCAACTGCGCGCCGATGTGGCGGTGATTGTGCCCACGATCCTGCGCCACGCCCTCCTCGACGCCGTGCGCAGCGTCTATGACCAGACCTTCGATGGTCGAGTTCAGCTGCTGATCGGGGCCGACCTCAATGCGGACCAGGCCGGTCCGCTGTTCGACCTGCTGGAGACCTGGCCCGCCAACCTCTCGGCCACCGTCCTGACCCTGCCCTATTCCACCTCCAGCCGGCACGGCGGGGTCCATCCCGCCTGGGACGGCGGCGCGCTGCGGCCAATCCTCAGCTTCATGGCCAACGCCCTGCACCTGGCCTATCTGGACGACGACAACATCTGGGAGCCCGACCATCTGGCCAGCCTGATGGCGGCGGTCCAGGGCAAGGCCTGGGCCTACAGTCTGCGGCGGCTGCTGGACGAAGAGACCGGCACGGAGCTGGGGGTCGATGTCTGGGACGCGGTGGGGCATGGCCGGGGGCGGTTCAAGGCGCAGGGCGGCCTGGTGGACCCGAGCTGCCTGCTGGTGAACAAGCTGCACATGGCCCATGCCCTTTGGCTCTGGTCCGATCCCGGACCCGGCCGGATGGGGGTGGAGGCCGACCGCCGCTTCGCCGAGGCCCTGTTCCGGCAGCCCTATGGACGGGTCGAGCGGCCGACGGTCCGTTACCGCATCCGCACGACCAATATCCTGCGCAAGTTCCTCGCCGAGGGGACGGTGTTCGACTGACGCCGTGGCGCCGCGCCGACGGAGGGCGTAGCCTGCGTTATGACCCACACCCTCGATGGCCCCGACCGCGTTCTCCTCAACCGCTATCTCGAGAGTGTCCTGCTGCGCTTCAGCGACGGCAAATACAGCCTGGCCGACGCGACGCAGGAGCTGGCCCAGACCTTCACCCAGCCCTCACGCGAGGACGTGCTCACCCACATGCTGGGGGTGGTGGAGGCGGGCGACGACGCCTGAAGCCTAGGCGTTCCAACCATGGGGTCGCAAATCGCCCTGGAGCCTGTCCCCCGCAGGCTGTGACGCCTACCGCGCCATCCAGGGCTTGGACTTGGCCGACGACCTGGCGGCCGCGGCGCGTTCGCGCTGGAAGCGGCCGCCGCGTGGATCCTTCAGCTTGGCGTCGAGGGCTTCCATCTTCAAACGCAGGGCGCGCTGGATCGGGGTTTCGGCGGGCGGGTCTTGGTCGGCCATGGTCATCGTCCTCCGGCGGGCAGCCTAGCCTGACCTGGAGGCCGAGGGGCCGGAAATCGGCGCGGCGCCTGCCCATAATTTTTCTGTAGACATGCCCAACTTGAGGGTGTGGGGGTGGCAGCCTTACGGCGTCATCACTCTGAACGGCGATGTCGTGCGGGGGGGCCGCGCGGCCGAGCGCCCTTCCAAGGGACCATTTTCATGACGCGCACCGCCGATGTCGACACCTATGTGGGCCAGAAAATCCGTTCGCGCCGCAAGACCATGGGGTTGAGCCAGGCCGCCTTGGCCGCCGCCATCGACATCAGCTACCAGCAGCTCCAGAAGTACGAGCGCGGGGTCAACCGGGTGTCCGCGCCGATGCTGGTGGCCATTGCCGAGAAGCTGGCCTGCCGCGGCGCCGACTTCCTGCCCGACACGTCCGCGCCGTCCTCCACCGACCTTGGTCCCGCCCTGGCTCTGGCCGCCTTCCCGAACGGGCTGGAGATCGCTCGGTCCTATCTGGCCATGGACCCGTCCCGCCGCCAGAGCTTCCTGGGCGTGGTCCGCGCCCTGACCGCCGAGCTCGGCCCGTCCGAGGCGCTGGCCGCCGCGCAATAAGGGTCTTTTCGTTGGAGCGGAGTGCGGGCGGAAAACCGGCTTTCCTCATTCCGCTCTAGTCGTTTGCGGCGCGGTCGCGGGCCGCGCCCGCCGTCTTGTCCTGCACATAGGCCAGCAGGCCGGCGATCTCCGCCTCAGCCTTGCCGCCGGGCTCGTACTCCGTCACGCCCAGGCCCTGGGCGATGGCCCGCTGATAGGCGGCCCGGGTCTGCAGGGCCAGCGGGAAGACCTCCAGTCCGCCGCGCCGCAGGATGTCCATGGTTCCGCTGACCACCGCTGACTCCACGCCGTGGCGGCGCGGCGGGCACTGGTTGAACAGCACCATCCCCTGGCGTCCCAGGCGGCGCACGATGTCGACGGTGCGCAGGGTGGCGGCCACATCCAGATAGGTGGTCGGGAGACGGCGATACAGAGGTCGGCCACCTTCATGGCCTCGATCATGCCGTTGTCGGGGCCACCGGCGGTGTCGATGATCAGCACGTCGCAGCCGCCCTTGCCGCTGACATAGGCGAGCGCATCGAGCTTGGCCGCCGAGGTTTCCACCACCAGGGACATGTGATCGGCGCGCTTGCGCAGGCTGTCGGAGGCTGAGCGGACGGGATCGGCGTCGGCCAGGACGGTGCGCGCGCCCAGCGCCCGCCAGGCGATCGCCAGGTTCACGGCCACCGTGGTCTTCCCCAGTCCGCCCTTATGCGACAGCACCGCGATCGTCTTCATATCCGTCGTCGCAGCCCCCCGCGCCTCAGACGCGGGATATCAGGTTACGAGGCCGAAAAATGTAAACCTTCGTTATCGGACCGCTCTCACGGTCGCGACGCCTAGGCTGTGGGCGCCGGCGCGGGCTTCAGCGGCGCTGGCCGTGGGGCAGCATCGCGGTCTTGGCCTGCGGCTTGGTGGAGGGCGTGCGGCCGGTGGAGCGGGGGTCGTTTAGGCCGGCGGGGGCGCCTTGGTTGGCGGCGCGGGTGCTGGGATAGACCTTCATGATGTTCGTCCTTTGGTCGACTATCCCACACTCGAGGCCCCGCCGTCGGACAATTCGGCGGCTCCCCCTTCATGGCCCTCGAGGGAGAGGGAGCCGGACGCGTCAAGCGGCCTGGGACAGGTCGCGGGCGATGATCTCAGACAGCCGCGCCTTGGCGCCGCCGATGGCCGCGTCGCGGGCGTCGGGGCCGTAGCCGATCTTCTCGGCCTGGACGAAGGTGACGTCGGTCAGGCCGATGAAGCCCAGCAACTGGCGCAGATAAGGCTCCTGGAAGTCCAGCGCCTGGGCCGGGCCCTCGCTGTAGAGGCCGCCGCGGCTCTCGACGACGATCACCCGCTTGCCCTCCAGCAGGCCCTTGGGGCCGGCCTCGGAGTAGCTGAAGGTCTCGCCGACCCGCAGGACGTGGTCGAACCAGGTGCGCAGGGTGCTGGGAATCGAGAAATTGTACATCGGCGCGCCGATGACAATGGTGTCGGCGGCGCGCAGTTCGGCGATCAGTTCGTCCGAAAGGTCGCGGGCCTTCGTCTCGGCCGGCGTGCTGGCCGTGGCGCGGACGCCGGCGACGGTGCGCGGGTTCAGGTGGGGGATTTCGGTCTCGGCCAGATCGCGGATCACCACCGTGGCGGCGGGGTCGCGGGCGACGAGCTGGGATACGGTTTCCGCCACCAGCAGGCGCGAGACGGAGGCCTCGCCGCTGAGGCTGGAATTGAGAACGAGAACTTGGGACATGTCGCCCTCCGGGGCGCTGAGTGATTGACCCTCCCAAGCTGGTGGTTCCAAACTCGCAACAATAGTCGGCTGATAGGCCCCAGACTGTTGCGGAAACAGGAACATGTTCGATCTTGAGGATATCGCCGCCTTCGTGGCCGTGGCCGACGCCGGAGGCTTTGGCCGTGCCGGCCAGAGGTTGGGCCTGTCGAAGTCCATGGTCAGCCGGCGGGTGGCGCGGCTGGAGGCCGAACTGGGAGCCCAGCTGCTCAGCCGCACCACGCGGGGCGTGGCGGTCACCGAGGCGGGGCTGGAATTCAAGACCCACGCCGACCTGGAGGCCGCCCGCGACGCCGTGGCCCAGCAGGGCGACGAGATCGTCGGATCGCTGCGGATCGCAGCCCCGCTGTCCTTCGGCATGACCCACCTGGCCCCGGTCCTGGCCGAGCTGGCGATGCGCCATCCCAGGCTTCAGGTGGACGCCTCCTATTCCGATCGGCTCGTGGACCTGATCGGCGAGCGGTTCGACGTGGCGGTGCGGCTGGGGAACCTGACCGACTCCAGCCTGATCGCCCGCAAGATCGCCCCCATCCACGGGGCCCTGGTCGCCAGCCCCGCCTATCTGGCGCGGCGAGGCGAGCCGCTCACCGTCGCCGACCTCGCCGGCCACGATACGATCAGCCAGGGGGCCGAGTCCTGGCCGTTCCGCGACGGCCGCGAGGTGGTGACCTTGGGGCCCCACGCCCGGTTCCGGGCCGACAACGGCCAGGCCCTGCTGTGCGCGGTGGAGTCGGGGCTGGGCCTGGCCATGCTGCCCACCTTCATCGCCGGGCC
>JAYVDG010000585.1:0-3370 GCA_043749525.1 Phenylobacterium sp. | reverse complement strand
CAAGGACGCGGCGATGCTGGCGGTCCATGAGGGGACGCCGGCCCATGCCGACCTCGCCGCCGCGCTCGCCGCCCCCAGCCTCTACGACGAATGCGTGCGCCTGCTGAAGCGGCGCGGGTTCGACGTGCCGGCCGAGCGCGACTGGTCGGAAGTCCACGTCGCCGACCCGGCCATCGTGGCGGCCTGGGCCGTGATCTACCGCGACCCCGAACAGTATTGGGACCTCTACGAACTGGCCGAGAAGCTGGTGGACCTGGAATTCCGCTTCCAGCAATGGCGCTTCGCCCACCTGAAGACCGTCGAGCGCATCATCGGCTTCAAGCAGGGCACCGGCGGCTCGTCGGGCGCCAGCTACCTGGCCAAGGCCCTGGAGGGCTCGTTCTTCCCGGAACTGTTCCAGGTGCGGACGGGGCTTTAGGGAGCGGGCCGATGGAGTTCAGCTTCGAAGCCGAGGTCATCTACTGGCGCGGCCCATCGCCCTACTTCTACGCCCCGCTGCCGGCGGCCGAGGCCGAGGAGGTCCGGCGCCTCTCGAAGCTGGTGACCTACGGCTGGGGCATGATCCCGGTGGAGGTGCAGATCAACGGCGTGACCTTCACCACCGCCATGTTCGCCAAGGACGGCACCTACTACCTGCCCCTCAAGGCGGCGGTGCGGAAGAGGGCCAACGTGACGGCGGGGGACCGGATCGCCGTCGAGATGACCGTCCAGCCGGCGGGGCGGTAGGGGTGGCCATGGCGGAACGGCGGAAATTTGATGTCGCGAGCTACGTGGCCTCGGTTCAGAGCCGGCCGTGCTTTATCTGCGGCCTGGTGGCCGGTGATCCCGACTTCGCGCACCACGTGGTCTACGAGGACGATGTCGCCATAGCCTTCCTCAACAAGTTCCCGCCCTTGCCGGGCTACGTCCTGGTCTGCCCGAAGGCGCACCTGGAGCAGGTGACGGGGGACTTCAGCCGGGAGGACTACCTGCGGCTCCAGGCCCTGGTCCATGCCGTGGGCGAGGCCCTGCGGGCGGTGCTGGAGGTGGAGCGGGTCTACATCCTGTCGCTCGGCAGCCAGCAGGCCAATCGCCACGTCCACTGGCACGTGGCCGCCCTGCCGCCCAGCGTGCCGCTGGAGGAGCAGCAGTTCGCCGCGCTCGACGTGGAGCGGGCGGGGTTCCTGGCCATGGAGCCTGAGGTGATGGCGGCGCTGGCGGGGCAGATCGCCGCGGCGATTCAGGACAGCCGGTCGCGGAAGTCGGCGTAGTCGAACTGGCGGACCAGGCGCAGGGCGTCGGTGTCGCTGTTCCAGAGCGCGATGGCCGGCAGGGGGACGCCGTTGAAGGTGTTGGTCTTGACCATCGAATAGTGGGCCTGGTCGAGGAAGGCGATGCGGTCGCCGGGCCTGGGCGGGGTCGCGAACACGTAGTCGCCGATGATGTCGCCGGCCAGGCAGGAGGGGCCGCCGAGGCGGATCGCAGGGCCAGTGTCGGCCTCGCCCAGGAGGGCGGGGCGGTAGGGCGCCTCGATGACGTCGGGCATGTGGCAGGTGGCCGAGATGTCGGTGATGGCGACGGGGACCTGGTTCTCGAAGGTGTCGAGGATCTCGCCCACCAGGATGCCGGCATCCAGCGCGATGGCCTCGCCCGGTTCCAGATAGACCTCGACGCCGTACTGGGTGTGGATCTGGCGCAGCAGGGTCACCAGGGCCTTGGTGTGGTAATCCGCGCGGGTGATGTGGTGGCCGCCGCCGAGGTTGAGCCACTTCAGCTTCGGCAGGACCGCCTCAAGCTTCGGCTCCAGGGAGTTCCAGATCCGGTGCAGGGGTTCGAAGCCCTGTTCGCAGAGGGCGTGGAGGTGCAGGCCGTCGACGCCGTCGAGATGCTCCGGCCGCAGCTGTGAGACCGGGAAGCCGAGGCGCGAGCCGGTCTGGCAGGGGTCATACTTAGCGACCTCGGCTTCGCTGTGTTCGGGGTTGAGGCGCAGGCCGATCTCGAAGACCTCGCCGTCGGCGCGCGCCTTGGCGATTTCGGCTGCGAACCGCGCGATCTGGTGGGGCGAATTGAAGATCACCGTGTCCGACAGGTGCAGGATTTCGGGCAAGTCGGCCGTCTTATAGGCCGGCGAATAGGTGGTCAGCTCGCCGCGATAGTGCTCGCGGGCGAGCCTCGCCTCCCACAGGCCCGAGGCGCAGACGCCGTCCAGGTACTCGCCCACCACGTCGGCCAGGGCCCACATGGAGAAGGCCTTCAGCGCCAGCAGCACCCGCGCGCCGCTGCGGTCGCCGACATCCTTCAAGGTCGCCAGGTTGCGCCGCACCGCCGCCTCGTCGACGACGAAGCAGGGGGAGGGGACGCGGGCCAGGTCGAACCGGGCGAAGGCGCCGGGATCGCCGGCCTGGGTTTCCATGCGCTCAGAAGGCCAGGGGGGCGGCCAGGTCCTTGACCTGCCAGGGCAGCCCGTGCCGGTTCAGCATGTCCATGAACGGATCGGGATCAAGCTGTTCCATGTTGAAGACGCCCGCGCCGGTCCACTGGCCGGTGAGCATCAGGGCCGCGCCGATCATGGCCGGCACCCCGGTGGTGTAGCTGACTGCCTGGCTGCCGGTCTCGGCATAGGCTTCCTCGTGGTCGCAGATGTTCAGCACGTAGACGGTCTTTTCCGCGCCCGCCTTCTTGCCGGTGGCGATGACGCCGATATTGGTCTTGCCCCGCGTCACCGGACCCAGGGACGAGGGTTCGGGCAGTAGGGCCTTGAGGAACTGCAGCGGAATGATCTCGCGGCCCTCGAACATCACCGGATCGATGCGGGTCATGCCGATATTAGTCAGAACTTCCAGGTGCTTGAGATAGGAATCGCCGAAGGTCATCCAGAAGCGGATGAGCTTTATCTCCGGATAGAACCGGGCCAGCGACTCCAGCTCCTCGTGGTACATCAGGTACATGTTGCGCGGGCCGACCTGATCGAAGTCGAAGACCTGCTTCTGGGCCAAGGCCGGCCCCTCCACCCACTGACCGTTCTCCCAGTGCCGCGACGGCGCGGTCACTTCACGGATGTTGATCTCGGGATTGAAGTTGGTGGCGAAGGGGTGGCCGTGGTCGCCGCCGTTGCAGTCGAGGATGTCCAGGGTCTCGATGCCGTCCAGCAGGTGCTTGGCGACATAGGTGGTGAAGACCGAGGTCACGCCGGGATCGAAGCCGCAGCCCAGCAGGGCCATCAGGCCCGCGGCCTTGAACCGCTCTTGGTAGGCCCACTGCCAGCTGTATTCGAACTTGGCCTGGTCGCGGGGCTCGTAGTTGGCGGTGTCGAGATAGTTTACTCCGGCCGCCAGGCACGCCTCCATGATCGCCAGGTCCTGATAGGGCAGGGCGAGATTGACCACGAGCC
>JAYVDG010000584.1:0-9187 GCA_043749525.1 Phenylobacterium sp. | reverse complement strand
CGGCCACTTCGTGCCGATCATGTTCCAGCGCCTGCTGGCCCTGGCCGAAGAGGTGCGGGGCCGCTACGACCTCAGCTCCCTGCGCCGCATCACCCATGGCGCCGCGCCGTGCCCGCCGGAGGTGAAGCACGCCATCATCGCCTGGTGGGGACCTGTGCTGAATGAATACTATGCCGGCTCAGAGGGCGGCGTCGGCTTCGTGGTGAGCTCAGAGGAGTGGCTGCGGAAGCCCGGCACGGTGGGCAAGCGCCCCGCGCCGCACGCCGCGCGCATCATCGACGAGGCGGGGAACGAATGCCCCGTGGGTGTGGCGGGCGCCATCTATATGCGCCTCGATATCCAGGGGGGCTTTGACTACTTCAAGGACGACGACAAGACGCAGGCCAACCGCCGCGACGGCTACTTCACCATGGGTGACATCGGTTACCTGGACGAGGACGACTACCTGTTCCTCACCGGCCGCAACGCCGAGACGATCATCGCCGGCGGGGTGAACATCTACCCGCAGGAGGTGGACAACGAACTGATCAAGCACCCCGCCGTCGAGGACACCTGCACCGTCGGCGTGCCGCACGATGAGCGCGGCGAGGAAGTGCGGGCGGTGATCCAGCTGAAGGCCGGCTATGAGCCGACCGAGGCGCTGAAACAGGAGATCCTGGCTTTCGCCCACGCCAACCTGGCCAAGTTCAAGATCCCCCGCCAGATTGATTTCGCCACCAGCCTGCCGCGCTCGGAAGCCGGCAAGATCCAGCGCAACAAGGTGCGCGCGCCCTATTGGGAAGGGCGCGCGCGGGCGATCTAGGCCGTTCGCTGTTTCCGCAACGCGCGAACAAACCCGCTGTCCTGCTCGGCGAAACCCGTGGCCTGGCAGAAGGCCCGTAGACTGTCGGCCTCCGGGAGCGCCGACAGATGCAGTTCGCCGCAACCGGCGCTGCGGGCGGCCTGGGAGGCGGACTTCAGCAGGGTGCGGCCGATGCCCTTACGGCGCGCGTCGGGGCCGACCAGCAGCGTGCTGACGAAGGCGATGGGCAGGTCGGCCAGCAGGGTCTGGCGGGGATGAAAGACGATCAGGCCGCTGGGCGGTCCCCACGCGACGGCCAGCAGAACGGTGGCGCGCTCGGCCCGCAGGCGCTCCAGCCGCATGGCGATGGCGACGGGATTGGCGGGCAGGCCGGCGGCCGCCATTAGCTCGGCCACGCCCGGCGCATCGACACTGTCGGCGGCGCGAATCTCCAGGCCAAACCGGCTCGCCAAACGACTCTGCTCCATGGTGGTCCACGCCGCTCCGATATAGAGGCTGAGGGCTCAGCAGTCGCGGACGGGATCGTCCTTGGCGATGGCGCAGGCCATCAGGGCGCCGCGCCGCGGGCCGTAGCGGGCGGCCAGCCGCTCGCGCAGGAGACCCCACTTGTCCTGGGTGTCGGTGGTGGCCGCCTCCACTGCGCGCTGGAAGTTTCCGTTCTACGCGCCCCGCGTCGTGGTCCCGGCGCCAACGGCGGTCCCGATCGGGCCGTTGTCCTTGGTCAGGGCCTCATGGCGGATGCGCTCGCCGCACTTGCTCTCCGGGATGTCGTAGCAGCCGCTGATCAGTTGCGGCGGCACGGGCGGCAGGCTGCGCAGATTGATGAAGGGCGCGGGGCCGCTCTGTCCCATCCCCGGCGGGTTGGTGTTGGAGTAGGGGGCAACTGCCCGGTCTACCCAGTTGGAGTGGGCGTAGAAGTCCTGGGCGGCGTGGAAGACGATGCCCAGGTCCTGCAGCACGTCGCACTTGGCGCGGCCCTTCATGTCGCCGACGAAGGCGCAATCGAGGGTGACTTGGCCGGTGCGGATACGGCCCGCGGTATCCAGCAGCCGCGCGGCGTCGGTCACCGCTTCGTCCATCCGGCTGGCCATCCAGGCGCGGCAGTCCAGCAGGGCCTGGTTTCCCTGGGCCACGGTTCGTGGGTAGCCCGGGAAGGCGGCGTGGTCGCCATTGTCGCAATGGGCGCGCGGGGTGAGGAAGAGGGTGCTGCCGTCCGGGTAGCCGACCGCGCCGAAGGTCCCCGGCTTGCCGGCCAACTCGTCCAGGGTCAGGGGCTCGACGCAGGGCGTAATGGCGTCGCAGGCCAGGGCCCGGCGGGTGATCTGTTCGTGTTCGGTGCTCTGGCCCAGCGCGCCGATGGTGCCGAAGGCCTGGGCCTGCGCGCTGAGAGCCAGGGCGCCGAGGAGTCCCAAAGCCGCGCGTCTCATCCCGCCCTCCCGCAGAACCACGGCGCGAAGCTGGGCTGTAATCCCTGACGGGTCAACTTGGCGGCTTCAGGAACCGGATCAGCCGATGGACGCCGTAGACGGCCGGCAAGGCGAGGCCCGCGATCCAGTGGGCAAGCGACACCAGGCCCCAGGCCCCGTCGTCCCCGGCATAGATCAGCAGGTAGCCGGTAAGGGTCAGGGCCAGCAGCCAGGCCAACAGCAGCGAGCCGGACCAGCGCCTGCGGCCGCTTTGCCAGGCCCTGACGATGTGAAGCCCGCAGAGCAGCCCGATCAGCCAGAGGGTGGCGAAGGCGAAGAGGCCGTGCAGCTTCAGCCACCAGGGCTCGAGCATGTCGGGCTCCGGTCCCCAGGGTCCGGGCCGGCGGAGATAGAAGTGGTAGATCAGCCAGAGGCCGCCCGAGAGCCAAAGCCCGATCCCCACCAGGCTGATGGATAGCCTCGTGCGCCAGCCGAGCCAGACCGCCGGCGCGCGAGAGACGGGCGGCGGGGTCAGGGCGCGACCGCCACGCGATCCAGGGTCTTCGGATCGAAGAAGGCCTCGACCGGGCGGCCCTTGTCGTCGAAGCCGTAGACCTCGTAGCAGCCGTTGAACATCTGCAGCTTGCGGACCACCCAGCCCTTGCTCTGCAGCAGGGCGACGAGTTGCGCGCTGGGCTGGCGCTCGGCCCTGGTGGCGGCGGGGCAGGACACGTCGCCGTGGGCGAAGGCGACGTCAGCGGCGGCCAGCGACAGGGCGGCGAGGCCGAGGCAGAGGAGTTTCTTCATCGTCGGCTCCAGGGTCAGGGGTGCGGTGCGGTGGTCAGGGTGTCGGTGGTCACCGTGCCGGAGGGATCGGTGACGAAGCCCACCTTGGCGACGCCGGCCTTGCTGGCCTCGCTCATCACGTCGGCCAGGGTCTCGTACTGGGTGTGGCGGTCGACGCGCAGGTGAAGCTCGGGGGGCGTGGCCTTGGCGCCGGCGCCGGCGAACCGCCGCAGCATCTGGTCGTGGTTGATCTTCTCGCCGTCCCAATAGAGCTGGCCGGCGGCGTCGATGGCGAACTGGATGGCCGGCTCGCGGGACTCGTCGGGGGCGCTGGTCGCCTTGGGCAGGTCGATCTTCACCGAATTGGTCAGCAGGGGCGCGGTCACGATGAAGATGACCAGCAGGACCAGCATGATGTCCACCAGCGGGATCACGTTGATCTCCGCCATGGGCGTGTTCCTGCGCCCGTTGTCGAAGCCGCCGAACGCCATCCCTAGGCGCCCTGGGTCGCGGCGGCGCGCCGGGGCGCAGCCGGGGGTTCCAGCGATCCGACCTTCGCGCCGGTGACCAGGAAGGTGAAGAGGTCGTGGGCGAAGCCGTCGAGGCGCGCCAGCGTGATGCGGTTGCTGCGGACGATGAAGTTGTAGCCGAGCACCGCCGGGATCGCGACGGCCAGGCCGATGGCGGTCATGATCAGCGCCTCGCCCACCGGGCCGGCCACCTTGTCTAGCGTGCCAGAGCCCGACCGGCTGATGGCCAGCAGGGCGTGGTAGATGCCCCAGACGGTGCCCAGCAGGCCGACGAAGGGTGCGGTGGCGCCGATCGAGGCCAGGACCGTGAGGCCCGATTCCATGTCCGAGGTTTCCTCGTCGATGGTGCGGCGCAGGGCGCGGGTGAGGAACTCGGTGGAGGTCCCGGCCTCGTTGAGGCGGTGGGCGCCGTGACGTTCATGGTGCTGGGCGGCGACGATGCCCTGCTGGGCCAGGTGGGCGAAGGCGTTGTCCGGGGTCTTGCCGTCCAGCTCCCGGCCCACGGCCTCCATGGACGGCGCGTTCCAGAAGAACTTCAGGAACTTTTCCGACCGCCGACGGGACTGGGCGCCGCTCATCGACTTGGTGACGATGAGATACCAGCTGGTGAGCGAGGCGCCCGCCATCAGCACCAGGATCGTCCTGGCGAGCAGGTCGGCCTGGGAGAGGAAATGGCTAAAGCCTTGGGCGTCTTCCATGTCGGTCTTTCAGCGATTTTTCAGCGAGAATTCCATGGGCACGATCACCCATGCGGAGACCGCGCGATCTCCCTGTTTGGCCGGGGCGAACTTCCAGCGCTTCTTCACGACGTCCAGGGCCGCGGCGTCCAGTTCGGCCGACCCGCCGGAGCGGTCCAGCAGCACCTGGATAGGGACGCCTTCGGGGCTCACCTGCACGCGCAGGCGAACGACGCCTTCTTCGCGGCGGCGGCGGGAGGCGATGGGATAGGCCGGGCCGGGATTGTTCAGGTAGGCGGCGGTGAAGTTCGGCGCGGTGGTGGCCGGGGCGACCGGCGCGTTGGACGCCGCGGCGACGGGGGGCTGCGGGCTCGTCGGCGCAGGCTGGGCGGAGGGCGTGCGCGCCGGCTGCCGTTCCATCGGCGGCGCGGTCATCGGTGAGGGCGTCGGGCTGGAGGTCGCCATCATCTGCGCCTTGGGGGGCGGCGGTGGCGGGGGTTGTGGCGTGGGCGCGCTGCTGGCCGAGGCCTCGGTGATGAAGCTGACGGATAGCGTCTTGTCTGGCGGCGGGGGCGGCGGGCGGAGCTGGGCCAGGAGGAAGACGCCCGCGAGGCTCGCGTGCAGCGCCACGACGACGCTGACCGCGGTCGCGCGACGGCCCGCCGTTTCCTGCCCGCCGCGATAGGCGGCCAGTCCGCCTGTCATCGACGCCACTTGAACCATGGCGGTGTCTCTATCTGATAATGTGTCTCATTAAAAGGTAGCTGCGAGGCTTTTAGACGCGGGCCTTCAAGGCGCTAGGTCCGGGCCCAGCGTCGGACCAGGTTGTGATAGACGCCGGTCAGCTTCAGCAGGTTCGCGTCGCTCGGGGCGGCCAGGGGCGTAAGGCCCTGGATGGCCTGGTCCAGGTCGAACAGCAGGGTGCGCTGGCCCTCATCGCCGACGAAGCTCTCGATCCAGAAGAACGAGGCGACGCGGGCGCCCCGGGTCACCGGGGTCACCCGATGCAGGCTGTTGGCCGGATAGAGAATCATGTCGCCGGCCGGAAGCTTTACCGACTGCGCCCCCAGCGGGCCCTCGATCTCTAGCTCGCCGCCGTCGTAGTCGTCGGGCTCGGACAGGAACAGGGTGGCCGACAGGTCGCTGCGCAGCATCAGATCGCTGCGGGGCAGCCGCATCAGGGCGCTGTCGACGTGGGCGCCATAGGCGCCGCCGCCGGCATAGCGGTTGAACCGCGGGGGATAGATTCTATTGGGCAGGGCGGCGGAGACGAACAGCGGGTTGGCGCCGATCCGGCGCAGGATCTCTTCGCCCAGGCCGACGCCGACAGGATCATCTTCGGCGATCTGCTGGTTGGTCTTCTGCGCGCGCGCCAGGGCGCCGGCGGTCGCCGCGCCGTCCTGCCAATCGGCGCCGTCGAGACGCTGGCGGAAGGCCGTGACCTCGCCCTTGTCCAGGACGCCTTCGATGGCGATCAGCATTGGTCTTCTCCCGACGGCTGGCGTGCCCCGCCCAGGTCGGCCTGGGCAATATCGGCCAGGCTGGCGCAGCCGGCGAGCGCCATGCAGATCTCAAGCTCCTCGCGCAGCAGCTTGATCATGTGACCGACCCCGAGCGCGCCGGCCACGGCCAGAGCGTAGGCCTGCAGCCGACCGACCATTACCCCGTCGGCGCCGAGCGCGATGGCCCGGAAAACGTCCTGGCCCGAGCGCACGCCGCCGTCGAACAGCAGCGGGAAATCGGGTCCCACCGCGGCCCGGACGGCGGGCAGGGCGGTGAGGCCGGCCTGGGCGGCGTCGAGCTCGCGGCCGCCGTGGTTGGACACCACCAGGCCATCGGCGCCGGCCTCGCGGGCGGTCAGGGCGTCGTCGGGGTGCATCACGCCCTTGAGCCACAGGGGAAGGCGGGTCTGGGCCCGCAGCCATTCGATATCCGCCCAGGTGGGGGCCTGGCGCAGGAAGCCCTGAAAGACGCGGCTCTCGCCCGGCGTCACGGTGGGATCGACGGGCGCGTAGGTCCGGAGATTAGCCGGGGTCAGGCCGCCCCGGAACCCCGCGCGAAGGGAGGTGAGACCCGGCGCGTGAATGGGCGCGTCCACGGTCAGCATGATGGCGCCGTAGCCGGCGGCCTGGGCGCGGCGCACCAGGTCCAGGGTCGCCTCGCGCGACGGCTGGACATAGAGCTGGAACCAGCGGTCCGGACCCGCGACGTCTTCCATGGGCAGGGACGACAGGGTGCTCACCACCATGCAGGTCCCGGTGGCCGCCGCCGCCCGCGCCGTCTCGCGCTCGGCTCCGGAGTGGAACAGCTCCTGGAACGCCACGGGCGCCAGCCAGATCGGATGGGGCCGCCCGTCCAGGCGGCAGGCGGTGGAGCCTTGGGTCAGGTCGCGCAGCACGCGAGGGGTGATCCGCACGGCCTCCAGGGCGGCGAGGTTGGCGGCCAGGGCGGTGTCGCGCCCGGCTCCGCCGGCGACATGGGCGAAGGTCGGCGCCTCCAGCACCTGGCGCGCCAGGTCCTCATAGTCCCGCGCGCAGTGGATGTTCGGCGGCAGCGCGTCGCTATCGGCCATTTCAGACAGCCTCGCAAAACAGAGACCGGGGCCGCCCGAAGGCCCGACCCCGCTCCCTTAGCTCCTCCTCGGAGGCGTTAGAAGTCGTAGTTCAGGGTCAGGCGGGTGGCCCGCGCATCGCCCTCGTAGAGGAAGAAGCCGCCGCGATAGACCGCCGTGTAGTACTTCTCGTCGCTCACGTTGCTGACGTTGAGGCGCAGTTCCAGGTTCGGGTTGACGCGGTAGGCGGCGAACAGGTCGGCCACGGTGTAGGACGGCGCCGGCTGCGAATAGGCGCCCGTGACGGCGTTGAAGGGGGCGGCGGTGTCGGGTTGGCCGCCGTAGCGCTTGCCCTCGTACTTCACCGCCCCGCCGACATAGACCTTGTCGTTGAGCTGGTATTTCAGCTGCACCATGCCCGAGCTCTTGGCGAAGTTGGCGAGCGTCTTGCCGACATTGGCCGGGGTCGCCGAGGCCAGGACTTCGCTCTCCATGTAGGTCGCGCCGGCCTGGACCGTCAGCTTGTCGGTCAGGGCGCCCGTGGCGCCGACCTCGAAGCCGGTCACGCGGTTCTTGCCGGAGTTGAAGGTGCCGACCGTGTCGTAGTTAGCGCCCTCCATGACGTCGGACTTGGTGACCTGGAACACCGAGCCGGTCAGGAGCAGCTCCTCCTGGAAGACGTTCCATTTTGTGCCAACTTCGAAGCTTTCCGACCGCTCGGGCTTCGCCCCGGCGATGGAGCCGTTGTAGACCACCACGCCGCCGTAGCCGCTGCTGGTTCCGACATCGGATTCACCGCCGTTGATGTCAGCGGCGCTGGCGTAGCTGGCATAGACGATCCCGCCTTGGCCGAGCCTGTAGGTCACGCCGACGTGGCCGTTCCAGAGATCGTCGGAATAGGGATAGCGGGCCTGGACCAGGGTGTTGGTGTTCTGGGTGGCCAGTTCGAAGTCGAAGCTGTCGTAGCGGAGACCGGCGAAGACGGTCAGCTTGTCGGTGAGGTCGACGGTGTCCATGACCGAGCCCGAGACCGTCTTGATCTGCCAGTCGGAGTCCCAGGTCCCCTTGATGATCTTGCGCTTCAGCAGGCTGTTGCCGCCGGGGACCAGGCCGCCGTTCGCGCTCACCAGGCAGAAGTTGTTCAGCACCGCGCCCGTGCCGGTGATGCAGTTGAAGGCGCCGGTGTTGGTGACGCCGTAGACGCCGTTCTTCACCGCGTTGTCGGTGTATTCGAGGCTGAAGATCAGCTCGTGATCCAGGCCGAACAGCTTGGTGTTCACGAACAGGTTTTCCTGGTTCGCGAAGTAGCGGACCTCCTGCCAGCCCTGGTGCGCGGTCAGGGTGGTGATGGCGTAGACGCCGCCGGGGTTGTTGACGCCGGTGGTGGCGCCGTGGCCGCCGCTGATGACGTAGCCGTTGTCGGCCGAGCCGTAGCGGGTCAGGCTGGTCAGGCGCACGCTGTCGCTGAACTTGTACTTCAGGCGGGCCGTGAAGGTCTTCACGTCCGATTCCAGGAAGTCTTCCTTCTGGACATAGGACGGGATGTTGGCGGCCGGCTTTCCGGCGATCAGGTAACTGCCGACGTCGGGGTTGTCCTTGGCGCGCAGGCCGTAATAGTCGAGCGTGGCTTCGAAGTTGTCGGTGGGGGTGAAGTAGGCCGAGACGGCGGCGCCCTCGCGCTTGCGGTAGGCCGGAGCGCGATCCGGCACGTCTTCCTTGGAATAGAGGCCGTTGGCGCGGATCGCGAAGCTGTCGTTGATCACCTTATTGACGTCGGCGGTCAGGCGCAGGTGGTCATCGCTGCCGACCGTGGCCTGGACGTTGGCGAAGTCGAGGAAGGGGGTCGCCTGCTTGGTGATGGCGTTGATCGCCCCGCCCGAGGCGCCTCGGCCAGCGAAGCTGGAGTTCGGGCCCTTGGTGATTTCCAGCTGCTCGATGGCGAAGCTTTCGCGGATCGTCATGCCGGGGTCGCGCAGGCCGTCGACGAAGGTGTCGCTGCGGGCTTCCTGGCCGCGGATCACATAGCGGTCGCCGAAGGCGTTGCCGTTTTCACCGGTGCCGAGCGTGATGCCGGGCTGGGCGTCGAGGATGCGCGACAGGTCGGTGTAGCCGGAATCGTCGATCTGGGCCTTAGTCAGGACGTTGATGGTCTGCGGCGTCTCGGCCAGCGGCCGGGTGTGGCGCTCGTCGCCGGAAACCTTCGCCTTGTAGGGCACGCCGGGCTCAGCGTTCGGATTGGCGTCGATGGCGGTGTCCTGCACCTTGACGGTCGCCAGCTGCTCCGGCTCCTGCGCCAGGGCGTGGGCCGGCATCATCATCATGGCCGACAGGCCGACCGCGACGCCAAGGCCGGCGGTCGCCGCCTGGCTCTTGGAGGTCTGGCGCAGGCTCGCCGGACGAAGGGTCTTGCCCTTGAAACCACTCATTACTGAAAT
>JAYVDG010000583.1:0-3399 GCA_043749525.1 Phenylobacterium sp. | reverse complement strand
CGGCTTGGCGCGCCAGCCCAGCAGCATAGGCCCATAGGCCAGGGCGAAGCCGCCGTAGGCGGCGCTCCACAGGATCCCGGAGGTCGCCAGCAGGACCGTGGTCCCCGGCCCGCCGAAGCCGGCGCAGACCCTCACCAGGGCCGCGGCGTTGACCAGCAGGTAGATGACGAGCGTCCAGACGTCGGCGACCCGGGGCCGGCCGCTGTGGCCCCGGGTCGCCCGGGTCATCATGGCCAGCGTCATGACCCCGACGGCGCCAGCGGTGAGGGCGTGGACGCCCGCCGTACGGGGAAAGATGTCGGGCGCAAGGATGGCGAGGCCGATCAGGGTCAGGCCGACACCGAGCCAGGCGTAGCCAAGGTGGAGCACCCAGACCAAGGGCTCGATCAGGGTCCGAAGGCCCTGCCAGCGCGCCAGGCGGGCCAAGGCCGCGAGGCCAGAGGCGGTCAGCAGCGCGCCGGCCAGCGGGGCCTCGGGGGCCGCGACCCAGACGGCGGCGGCCAAGCCGGTGAGGATCAGAGCGGCCATGTCGGCGCGGTCGCCGGGGGCCGGCAGCGGGCCGGGTGAGCGCTGGGTCAGCCAGTTGCGGGTGAAACTGGGGGTGACCCGGCCGCCGATCAGGGCGATCAACATTGCGATGGCGCCGAGCGCGGCTCGCTGGCCGGCAGCCTCCGGCGCCAGGGCGCCGAGATGGAACGCGATATTGGCGCAGGCCAGCACGGTCACCAGGCAGCAGACGGCCAGGTTGCGCCAGTTGCGCCCGGCCAGGACCTCGCGCCAGATCACGCCGGCGAACACCACCAGAAAGGCGCTGTCGATCACGCTGGCCCAGACCCCCAGCTCGGCCGCGGCCAGCATGGCGAGGCGCCCGGCCAGCCACAGGGCCGACAGCGCCACGAGGGGCGCGCCCATCACGGGCAGGCGCCCGGTCCAGTTGGGCACAGCGGTCAGCAGGAAGCCGGCGACGATGCCGGCCAGCACCCCGAACAGCATCTCGTGGATGTGCCACTCGCGCGAAAGCGCCGCCCAGGGCAGGTGGCCGGTGAAGGACAGCAGCCAGAGGGGGACGGCCAGCGCGGCCCAGACCGAGGCGGCGAGGAAGAAGGGGCGGAAGCCGTAGCTGAACAGCTTCGGCCCCCGGTAGGCGCGCCGATCAGCGGCGGTGGCCATGAGCGACTCCGGTCGTCATGAGGACGGGCTCTCCTTCTAAACCCGTCCTCGCCCGCCGCCCTTGTCGGACATCAAGCGTCGACCCCATTCATGCGCATTTGGAGTAACCGCAGCCGAAACAGGTGTCGCAGCCCTCCTTGCGGACCAGCTCGAACCCGCCGCACTGGGGACAGCAGGCCTTGCCCGCTGCGTGGAGCGCGTGCGCGACGTGGGCCGGCGCGGCGGCCGCCTCAATCCGCAGGTGGCGCTCGATCACCCCGCCGATGGCCGCGAGCAGCGAGGGGACATAACGCCCGTCGATCCAGCCGCCGCCGCTGGGGTCGAACACCGCCTTCAGCTCGTCGGCCACAAAGGAGACATCGCCGCCCCGGCGGAACACCGCCGAGATCATCCGCGTCAGGCCCAGGGTCCAGGCGTAGTGCTCCATGTTCTTGGAATTGACGAAGATCTCGAAGGGCCTCGTCCCTTCCCCGGTATCGGCGTCGTTGATGGTCACATAGACTGCATGCGCGCTCTGGGGCCATTTGATCTTGTAGGTGGCGCCCTCCAGGACGTCGGGGCGGGGCGACAGTTTCGGCTCGAGGGCTGCCGCCGCTTCCGGCGCGGGGACGACCGACAGCACCGAGCCGGTGACGGCGTTGGGCCGGTAGGTCGTCAGGCCCTTGCAGCCCAGGCGGTAGCCTTCCAGGTAGATGTCCGCAAAGTCGGCGAAGGCGATGCCTTCCGGGCAGTTGACGGTCTTGGAGATCGAACTGTCGATGCAGGCCTGGGCCGCGGCCTGCATGCGCAGATGGTCGGCGGGCGTCAGGTCCTGGGCGCTAACGAACAGCTCCGGCGGCGGCGGGGCGTCGCCCTTCAGGCCGCGCCAGACGGCCAGGGCATAGTCCTGCACCTGTTCGTCGCGCGACGACCCGTCGGGCTGACGCACCTTGCGGGTATAGGCATAGGCGAAGACCGGCTCCACGCCGGAGGAGACATTGCCCGCCAGCAGCGAGGTGGTGCCGGTCGGCGCGATGGAGGTCAGGCAGCCGTTGCGCAGGCCATGCTGGGCGATCAGGGCGCGGGTCTCCTCGTCCAGGCTCAGCAGGTTCGGACGGTCCAGGATCTGAGGATCGTAGAGCGGGAAGCTGCCCTTCTCGGCGGCTAACGCCGCCGAGGCGCGATAGGCCTCGCGCTTGATCACCCCCAGCCAGCGCTGGGTCAGGGCCACGGCCCCCTCGTCGCCATAGCGTGCGCCGCAGAACAGCAGGGCGTCGGCCAGGCCGGTGACGCCGATACCGATCCGCCGCTTGGCCCTCGCCTCCACCGCCTGGGCCTCCAGCGGGAAGCGCGAGATGTCGATGACATTGTCCAGCATCCGGACTGCCGTGCGGGTCAATCCGGCCAGCCGCGCCTCGTCCAGCACCGCGCCGTCAAAGAACGGCGCCTCCACCAGGCGGGCCAGGTTCAGGGAACCCAGCAGGCAGGCCCCATAGGCCGGCAGCATCTGCTCGCCGCACGGATTGCTGGCCAGGATCTCCTCGCAATAGGCGAGGTTGTTGTTGGCGTTGACCCGGTCGATGAAGATCACGCCGGGCTCGGCGGCGTCATAGGTGGCGGTCATCAGCCGCGCCCAGAGATCGGCGGCCCGCACATTACGGTGAATTTTGCCGTCAAACACTAGCGGCCACTCGGCGTCCGCCGCCAGGGCTTGCATGAAGGGATCCGTCACCAGAACCGACAGGTTGAAGTTGCGCAGGCGGCCAGGCTCTCGCTTGGCGTCGATGAAGGTCTCGATGTCGGGGTGGTCGATGCGCAGGCAGCCCATCATCGCCCCCCGCCGCTGGCCGGCCGACAGGATGGTGCGGCACATGGAGTCCCAGACATCCATGAAGCTGAGCGGTCCCGAGGCGTCAGCGCCGACACCGCGGACCAGCGCGCCGTTAGGCCGCACGGAGGAGAAGTCCATGCCGACCCCGCCCCCTTGCTGCAGCGTGACGGCGGCCTCGCGGACATGCTCGAAGATGGCGCTCAGGTCGTCCGGAATCTTTCCCATGACGAAGCAGTTGAACAGCGTGACCGAGCGCTGCGTGCCGGCGCCGGCCAGGATGCGGCCGGCGGGCAGGAACCGGCAGTCGGTTAGCGCATCCATCACCTCGGCGCGGAAAGCTTCGCGTCGGTCGGGCGCCTCAGGCTCGCTCACCGCGCGGGCGACGCGGGCCCAGGTCTCGGTGAGACTGGCGTCCCCGC
>JAYVDG010000582.1:0-3406 GCA_043749525.1 Phenylobacterium sp. | reverse complement strand
TCCTGGGCGGCCCTGGCCCTGGTGGCGCTGGGTCTGTTCATCACCATCAATGCGCGGGGCGGGCTGAAACTGCCGTCGCTCGCGATCGCCACGGTGATCGCCTACACGGTGGGCTACTTCGGGCGGCTGGCGATCATGACCAAGGTCTCCAAGACCGGGGCGGCGGGCTCGGTGAAGAGCTACTTCGTCGAGGAGAAGATCGTCGGCATCCCCGCGGCTATCGCAGTCCTGGCGGCCATCTCCTATTTTGGAGTGGGAAGTCAGGGCGGCCAGCTGGGCTGGGGCTTCGTGGACGTCTGGACCAGCGACAAGCTGCTGCCCATCGCCCTGCTGGGCCTGACCCTGTTCATCGTCTCGGTGTTCTCGATCCTGATCCTGCTCGATCCCCGGGAGAACACCTTCTGCGTGCCCCTGGAGCGGTCAGCGAGCCTGCTGGCCGGCGTGGTGGCCTCCTATGTGCTCGCCTTCACCCTGGGCCTGCCCAAGCCCACGACGGCCGAGCTGATCGGCTCGGGCCTGCTGATCGCCGCCATCGTCCTGCTGTCGGTGGCGCCGCGCATCGCGGCCCGCAAGGCGCCGGCCCTGGCCGAGGCGACCTGAGGCCGTGCTGACTCGAACGGTGGCCCAGCACGTCGCCGGTCTGAGGTTCGAGGACCTGACGCCAGAAGCGGTGACGGCAGCCAAACGGTCCCTGACGGACGCCGTCGCCGTCACCTTGGCGGCCAGCGGGATCGGCGAAGGCTGCGGCCCCTTCATCGACCTGGCTCGCGAGGCCGGTGGGCGGGCGGAGGCCACGGTGCTGGGCGCAGGGTTCAAGGCCCCCCTGTCCGTCGCCGTCCTGGCCAACGGGGCCATGGCCCATTCCCTGGACTTCGAGGACGCCCTGGACGGCGCGCCGGTGCATCCCAACGCGGCCTCGACCCCGGTGGCCCTGGCCTTGGCCGAGACCCTGCCGGGCGTCACGGGGCGGGACCTGATCACGGCCCTCGCCGCCGGCTGCGACCTCACCTGCCGGCTGGGCTTGGCCCTGAAGGTGAACCCGGACGACTATGGCTTCTATCCGCCGCCGATCCTCTCGGCCTTCGGGGCGGTCGCCACGGCGGGCAAGCTGCTGAAGCTGGATGAGCGGGCCTTGCTCGACGCCTTCGCCCTGGTGCTGAACCAGGCCATGGCCAGCGCGGAGTTCAAGGGCGAGCCTGCGTCGGTGATCCGCGCGGTCCGCGACGCCTTTCCGGCCCAGGCCGCGCTGCAGTCGGCGCTTCTGGCGTCGAAAGGCGTGCGCGGTTTCGATACCGCCCTGGAGGGCAAGGCCGGCCTTTTCGCCCTCTATGCGCGGGGCGCCTACGACCCCGAGGTCATCACCGACCAACTGGGCCAGCGGTTCTACGGAACAGAGCTCAGCCTGAAGCCCTGGCCGAGCTGCCGGGGCACCCACGCCTTCATCGAGGCGGCCCTGACGCTGAGCGCCCGCCATGGCCTGACGCCCGCCGACATGGAGGCCCTGATCGCCACCGGTGGCCCGGTCCAGGTGATGCTGGTGGAGCCAGCCGCCCAGAAGCAGGCGCCCGCCACCGCCATCGACGCCAAGTTCTCGATCCCGTTCACGGTCGCAGCGGCGCTGGTGCGGGGTGAGATCACGCTGGAGACCTTCAACGATCTTGCGAACCCCGACGTCCTGGCCCTGGCCCGCAAGGTCAGCTTTGTCCAGGCGCCCGGCGCGGACATGCGGACGGCGGCGTCCGGGGGGCTGGAGATTCGCGCCACCGATGGGCGTTCGTTCGCCGTGGCCGTGCCGGAACCCCTAGGCGCGCCGAGCAACCCGATGACCGAGCAGGCCCTGGTGGCGAAGTTCGTGGCCTGCGCGAGCTATGCGGCGCGGCCGGTGGCCGACGCGGCGGGGTTGGCGGCGCGGCTGCTGACCGTGGATAAGGAGCCGCATTTGAAGGGGCTGATCGGCGCGCTGGCGGGCTAGCCGCTCTTTCGCACCACCAGTTCGAAGCCGACATCGACGATCGGCTCGGCCACCCGCTCGCCGCGCGCGCGCTGCAGCAGGAAGCTCACCGCCTGGCGGCCGATCGCGTGGCCGTCGATGCGGACGGTGGTGAGGGACGGGTTCACGTCGGCGGAGAAGTCGAGGTCGCCGAAGCCGATCACCGCCAGGTCGCCGGGCACATCCAGGCCCCGGCTCTGGGCCTCGGCGATGACGCCATAGGCGGTCCAGTCCGACGAACAGACCACCACGTCGGGCCGCGCGCCCGCCTCCCAGGCCTGGGCGAAGCTGCGGCGTCCCTGCCCCACGGTGGTGACGCCGGCGAAGGTCAGGGCTTCGGGATCGGGCCGGCCCTGCTGGCGCAGCGCCTCGGTGAAACCGGCCTGGCGGGTGGCGGCCCGGGCGCCGGTCGCGGAAATCAGGAGCGGTCGCTTCCAGCCTTTGTCGAGGACGCGGGAGCCCACCGCGCGGCCCACCGCCTCGTGCGAGAACCCCACCACCATGTCGATAGGATCGGCGGGCAGGTCCCAGGTCTCGATGATCGGGGTGTTCTGGGCCACCAGCCGCTGGCGCATGACCGGGTCGGTGATGGAGCCCGTCAGGATCACGCCGTCCGGACGGCGGCCCAGGACCGCGGAAAGCTGGCGCTCCACGTGCTCGTCGCCAGTCCCGGTCAGGCCCAGCATGACGCTGTAGCCGGCGCCGGCCAGCTCATCGGTCATCGCCTGGATGGTGGCCGCGAAGATCGACTGCTCGATGGAGGGCGCCAGCGCCGCCACCAGCCGCGAACGGTTGGAGGCCAAGCCGCCAGCGATGAGGTTCGGCGTGTAGCCCAGCTCGTCCACCGCCCCCTTGATGCGGGCCGCCGTCTCCGCGCTCAGCTTCCCCGGCGCGTTGAAGAACCGCGAGACCGTCGCCGCCGAAACCCCGGCCATCCGCGCCACCTGCGCCAGGGTGGGCGTTGGAGAGTCAGGGCGGTGAAAGAGGCGGGGCGGTGGTGTCACACAGGGACGTTGAGGCAAAACCCTTTACGCCGCAACGATGAACGCGCTTACATTTGCACGTTGACATTGTACGTTCAACATACAATCTACCTTCCAAACGGCGCCGTGAGCGACCGAGACCTGGGGAGGGTTGAACATGTCAGGACTGAAGATGCGCGGCTGCTATCTGGCCGGAGCGGCGCTGGGCGCCTTGATGGCGTTCGGCGCGGGACAGGCCTCCGCGGCCGACACCGACTTGGCGGAAGTGATTGTCACCGGCAGCCGGATCCGCGGCGTCGAGGCCGTCGGCTCCAACGTCATCAGCATCAACCAGGAGAAGATCGTCCAGAGCGGCGTCTCGTCCGCCGCCGACCTGCTGCGCAAGGCGCCGCAGGTGATCGGCCTGGGACCGTCGGCCACCGCGTCCGCCGCC
>JAYVDG010000581.1:0-3408 GCA_043749525.1 Phenylobacterium sp. | reverse complement strand
TCCCCAATCACAGGCCACCATCGGCGCACACACCGCCACCCCGCGGAATCCCACCCACGATCACTTTCGATTCATCGAAGCCGGGGAATGCTCTAGTTCGAAAAACCCACCCTCCAGACATGACGAAGCCCGCACGGAGGAGGGGGAACCGTGCGGGCTCGTCTTGGGGCTCGTTCTCTTGGAGAGAGCAAGGTGTCGGCTGGCCGAAGCCCGCGATCCAGGGGGGCTGGGGGGGCTGTTCAGGATCCGGGACCAGCGGGGTTCCGACCAACCGACAGTGACTTTATCGGGGGCGCATCAGGCGGGGACTGGGCCGGAATAAGGTCTTTTCACGGCGGGACGTTACGGTTGTTTTAGTTTCGGAGCGGGCGTTGCTCGGGCGACACGGCCAAGCCCCGCACGGGCGATTGTCGAACCGCGGCGATTGGGTCTAACCTCAGCCTGCATGGCGTTGGATCAGCCCCACCAGACTCCCTCGACCGCGAGCGTCTTCTTCGAGCGCCGCGAGTTTCAGGCCATCCTCAACCTCTATGGCCGCATGGTTTCCGCCGGCGAGTGGCGCGACTACGCCATCGACGCCCAGAGCGAGGCCTGCTCCTTCTCGGTGTTCCGCAAGGCCACCGAGGCGCCGCTCTACCGCATCGAGAAGCGCCCGGCCCTCGCGCAGCGCCAGGGGGCCTGGGCCGTCATCGGCCAGGGTGGGGTGATCCTCAAGCGCGGCCACGACCTGGAACAGGTGCTGCGGGTCTTCGACAAGGGCCGCTTCAAGGTGGTGGACTAGCTAGCCCGTCCAGGATTCGCCCAAACAAAAACCCCGGCGGTCGCCCGCCGGGGCTTCGTCAGATCGTTGCTAGCGTCGCGCTTAGCGACGGTTGCCGAACAGGGCGAGCAGGAACTGGAACATGTTGATGAAGTCCAGGTACAGCTGCAGCGCGCCGTAGCTGGTGGCCACGCTCATCGCCGACTGGTCGCCGCCCAGCTGATAGTAGGTCATCTTCAGCTTCTGGGTGTCGTAGGCGGTCAGGCCGGCGAAGATCAGCAGGCCGATCACGTTGATCAGCAGGCTCATCATCGAGTTCTGCAGGAACATGTTGATCAGCATGGCGCCGATCAGGCCCCAGAGGCCCATGATCAGGAAGCTACCCATGCCGGTCAGGTTCTTCTTGGTGGTGTAACCCACCAGCGACAGGGCGCCGAAGGCCGTGGCCGTCAGCAGGAAGGTCGAGGCGATGGAGGCGCCGGTGTAGCGCAGCACCAGCACGCCCATGGAGGCGCCGATGGCGCTGACCACGGCCCAGTAGGTGATGCCGGCCGCCTTGGGGGTGACGTTCTTGGTGAAGGAGGAGAACAGGATGATCGCCAGCGGGGCGAAGGCCACCACCATGCCCAGGATCGAATAGCCGACCCGGCCATTGGAAACGGTGAACATCAGGTCGCGCACCGGCGCGAAGGACCCCGTCAGGTAACCCAGGCCGGCCGACAGCAGGAGGCCGAGCGCCACCTTGTTGTAGACGCCGAGCATGAAGCTGCGAAGTCCCGCGTCCACCGACATGTCGGCGCGATCCGCGGGGATCGTGCGAGCAGCGCCGCGGTTGAAGTCGCTCATCTGAGGCATAGCCCTTTGTTGCAACGCCCCTGGTGGGCGCACCTCTGAATATCGGGTTCCGCGGGCGCAAGCGCAAGCGCGCGTCCGATTACGTTTGCGTCAGGCGATCTTGCCTCTCCCGGCGGGCGTTCTAGGCTCGCCACATGATCCGCCTCTTCGTCGCCGTCGCCGTTCCGCCCGAGCTCGCCCGGGGGCTGCAGGCCCGCCAGAGCGGGATCGCCGGCGCCAACTGGCGGCCGGCGGAGGCCTTCCACACCACCCTGCGGTTCGTCGGCGAGGTGCGCGAGGATGTGGCCGACGACCTGCACCTGGAGCTGGAGCGCATCGGCGCCGCCCCCATGACCTTGGAGCTGGAGGGGGTGGGCGCGTTCGGCGAGGGGCCGGAGCTGCACGCCGTCTGGGCCGGGGTGAAGGCGAACGACGCCTTGCGCCGCCTGGCCAAGGCCTGCGAGACCGCCGCCCGACGCGCGGGCCTGAAGGCGGAGGCCCGGGCCTATCGCCCTCACGTGACCCTGGCCTATCTGAAGCGGCCAGACCCGGCCGAGGTGGCGGCCTGGCTGTCGGCCAACGTCCTGCTGAAGTCCCCGCCCTTCGAGGTGAAAAGCTTCGGCCTCTATTCCAGCCAGCTGCTCAGCGGCGGCTCGCGCTACCAGCTTGCGCAGATCTACCGGCTGCGATGACTCTGAACCCGCTCGTCCCGGCGAAGGCCGGGATCCAGGTCGTAGGTCACGGCCTGCGCCAGGAATCCTGAAGGCGGCAGATGCATCTGGGGTCCGGCCTTCGCCGGGATGAGCGGATGGGGGTTACGCCTTGACCGCGTAGTCCTTCAGGATGCCCAAGGGCACGATGGCGAGGGTCTCCTCGTGGGTCGCCTCAAGCACCAGGTGCGGGGCGGTGCCGGCGTCCAGCGCCTCCTTCCAGCGCGGCGCGCAGAGACACCAGCGGTCGCCGGGCTTCAGGCCGGGGAAGGCGTAGTCGGGGGCCGGGGTCGAGAGGTCGTTGCCCATGGATTTGGAATAGGCCAGGAAATCAGCGGTCATCACCGCGCAGACCGTGTGGATGCCGGTGTCGGCCGGCCCGGTCTCGCAGCAGCCGTTGCGGAAGAAGCCGGTGACGGGATCGAGCGAACAGGGGATCAGCTCCCCGCCCAGCACGTTTTTTGCATCCTCGTCATATCGAATGGTCATGGGCCCATCCTAGCTCGTAAGAGGAAGGCCCGCCCATGCAAAACGGAGCCCGCCCGTGATCGCCGCCCGGCCGCGCCGCAGCGCCCTGTACATGCCCGCCGCCAATGCGCGCGCCATCGAAAAGGCCCGCGACCTGGCCTGTGACGTGGTGATCCTGGATCTCGAGGACGCCGTCGCCCCCGACGCCAAGGACCTGGCCCGGCAGCAGGCGGTCGACGCGGTGAAAGCCGGAGGCTTTGGCCGCCGCGAGGTGGTGATCCGGGTCAACGGCCTCGACACCCCGTGGGGCGCGGCCGACCTGGCTGCCGCGGCCGCCGCCCATCCCGCCGCCATCCTGGCGCCCAAGGTCTCCAGCCCCGCCGATGTCGCCGCCTACGATCAGGCTCTGATCGGCGACACCCGCCTCTGGGTGATGATCGAGACCTGCGCCGCCCTCTTCGCCCTCGACGCCATCGCCGCCTCGGCGCGGACCAGCCGCCTCGACACCTTCGTGATCGGCACCAACGACCTGGCCAAGGAGATGCGATGCCGGCTCACCGTCGACCGCGCGCCGCTGGCCGGACCGCTCTCGCTCAGCGTCGCCGCCGCCAGAGCCCACGGACTGGCCGTCCTGGA
>JAYVDG010000580.1:0-3413 GCA_043749525.1 Phenylobacterium sp. | reverse complement strand
CAGCAGGGCGCCCTGTGAGAGCCTCATAGTAAGCATGCCGTCCTCGATCCTGGCGCTCTCGACCTGATGTCCGACGAAATCTAGGAAGGCGTGGCCGCCGTCGAGCCTAAGAGCCCCGTGGGACGCATCGCACACGCCAGCTCCGTTGGGGGCTGACCAACTGAATGCGGACTCGGAATGGACCGATAGCGAGAGCTCGCCCTTGAAGAATTCAACCTCCATCCCGAACCGTCGCCGGCTGATGCGGGAGATTTCGCCTCCGGACAGGGCGAGCAGGTGGCCGACCAAGGGATCATCTTCGCTCATTGCCCGCAAACACCGCTCAGGAGGAATCTGGGTCCCGGCCTTCGCCGGGATGAGCGGCATTTTAGGCCAGAGCCAGGGGTCATCATGACCCGGTCGCGGGCGGCCGTCACTCTCCGGCGTTGACCCGGGCGAGGCTGATATCGACCATGATCTCGGCGGAGATGGCTTCCAGCGCGGCCTGGACGTCCTGGGCGCTCAGGGCGGCGGGCAGGCGCAGGCGGGCGTCGAGGTGGAAGAGGGCGCTGCCGGAATGGGGCTCGGCGCTGATGCGGGTCTCGAAGGCCTCGATATTGACGTCGAGGCCGCTGAGGATTGCGGTCACCTGGTGGACGATGCCCAGCCGGTCCTGGCCGACCAGGGCGAAGAGCACCTCCTCGCCGCCGGTGTCGGGGGCGGCCAGAGCCGGGGCGATGCGCACCTCCAGGCCGTGGGCGTCCACCGACTGCACGGCGGCGCGCAGGGCCTCGAGGTCGTCGGCGTCCACCAGAACCGAGCCGACATAGAGCCCGCCGAGCCGGCTGAGATGGCTTTCCAGCCAGTTGCCGCCCGCCGAGAGCACGGCGGCGGCGAGCGCCTGGGTGAGGCCGGGCCGGTCGCTGCCGACTACGCTGAGGATCAAGGTCGCCATGGCCAACTCTCTCGGTCGGGCGCCGGCGGCCGTCAACCGGATTTGCGGCGCGCGCCGTTGACCGACGCCCGCGCCCGCTCCAACTGTCGGCCCATGGCCACATCCCCCACCCTCGGCGCGATCATCCTGACCGGCGGGGCGTCGCGGCGGATGGGGGCCGACAAGGCGAGCCAGCTGTGGGGCGGGCGCCGCGCCGTGGACCGGGTGGCCGACCTGGCCCGGGCGCTGGGGGCCAGGGTGGTGGTCTCGGCCGGCGACGGCGACTTCGGGCTGCCCCGCGCGCCCGATCCGGCGCCGCTGAGTGGGCCGGTGGCGGGGGTTCTGGCGGGGATCGCCCTGGTGCGGGGGCAGGTGGCCCGCTTGCTGGTGCTGGCGGTGGATGCACCGACCATCTTGGCCGAGGACCTCGCGCCGTTGTTGGCGGCGGGGGGCGCCGGCGCGGCCTTCGAGGGTCAGCCCCTGCCGATGGTGCTCGATCTGGCGGCAGTTCCGGCCGACGCCCAGGACGACTGGCCACTGCGGCGGTTCGTGGAGCGGGCGGGGCTGATCCAGGTGGCCCTGGACCCAGAGCTGCTGCCCCGGCTGCGCGGCGCCAATACGCCGCAGGAGCGTGATCGCTTGGCGGGCGAGCCCGAACCGCCTAAGGCGCCCAAATGAATTGCGTTACGCGCTCGGAAAACAGGCGGCTCGGCCATGCCGTGGGCGATTTGCGCCGTGCGGGTGGCGTCTTGCGCGCCCTTGGCGGTTAGCAGAGCCCCATGCGCGTCCTTGTCATAGATCCCGACCCCGCCCGCGCGGCGCTGGTGGCTGAGGGGCTGGACGGCGTCGATCCGCTGGAGGTGCGCCAGAGCGCCCTGTTCGACGCCATCGAGGTGGCGCGCTTTTCCCCCGACATCATCGTGGTGGCCTGCGACAGCGCCGACCGCGACACCCTCGAAAGCCTGCGCGAGGCCGGCGAGGCCAATCCGCGCCCGGTGGTGATGTTCGCCGACCGCTCGGAGCCGGGTTTGGCCGAACAGGCGATCCGCGCCGGGGTGGCGGCCTATATTGTCGACGGCCTGTCGCCGGCCCGGGTGCGGCCGATCCTGGAAGTGGCGATGACCCGGTTCTCGCTGATGCAGCAGCTGCGCGGCGACCTGGCCAAGGCCAAGGCCAATCTGGAATCCCGCAAGGTGGTGGACCGCGCCAAGGGCCTGCTGATGAAGGAGCGGGGCCTGGACGAGGACGCCGCCTACAAGCTGCTGCGCAAGCTGGCCATGGACACCGGCCGGCCGATCGGCGCGGTGGCCACCGACCTGCTGACCTTCGCGGGTGTGCTGAAGGGGGACGCGTCGTGAGCAGCCTGACCCTGGGGTTCATCCCCCTGACCGATTGCGCACCGCTGGTGGTGGCGCAGGCCAAGGGGTTCTTCACAGGCGAGGGGCTGGACGTGACCCTGAGCCGCGAGGCCTCCTGGGCGACGATCCGCGACAAGGTGACGGTCGGCGCCCTGGACGCCGCCCACATGCTGGCCCCCATGGCCCTGGCCGCCACGGCAGGGGCCGGTGGTCCGGCGGCGCCGATGATCGCGCCCCTGGCCCTGGCGGTGAACGGCGCCGGCGTGACGCTGTCCAACCGGCTGAGCCAGGCGCTGCCGGCCGGGGCCGAGAGCCTGCAGGAGATCGCAGCTGGGCTGGCGGGCTTCATCGGCCAGCGGCGAGCGGCGGGCGAGCCTGCGCTGACCTTCGCGGTGGTCTTCCCCTATTCGATGCACAACTACGCCCTGCGCTACTGGCTGGCCGAGGCCGGGGTCGACCTGGACCGCGACGTGCGGCTGGTGGTGACGCCGCCGCCGCGCATGGTGGAGCAGCTGCGCACCGGCCTGGTGGACGGGGTCTGCGTCGGCGCGCCGTGGAACACGGTGGCGACCCGGGGTGGGCTGGGCCGCGTGGCCCTGCGCACCTCGCAGTTCTGGCCGGCGGGACCCGACAAGGTGCTGGGGGCCGGCGCGGCCTTCGCGCAGGATGAGCGCTTGGCGCCCCTGCTGCGGGCCCTGGTCCAGGCCCAGGCCTGGTGCGACGTCCCTGAGCACCGCGGCGAGCTGGCCGCCCTGCTGGCCCAGCCGGAACACATCGACGCCCCGGCCGAAGCGATCGCGCCCGCCCTGGAGGTCGAACTGGTCTTCCACCGCGACGGGGCCGGCGTTCCGCGGCTGGAACATGCCCAGTGGTTCGTGAGCCAGATGCGGCGGTGGAATCAGATCGGCGCGCAGGTGGACGCGCAGGCCCTGATCGCCTCGGTCTACCGCCCCGATCTGGCGCTGGCGGCGCTGGCGGCCACCGGCCTGACCCCCGACCTGCCGCCGCCCGGGCCGCTGTTCGACGGCACGCGCCCCGGCTGGTCGCCTCGTTTTTGATCACGCGGTATTTTGCGGCGCCTGCGAAACAGGCGCATCGCTCCATCCCCCTCCCCAAGAGCGCCATCCCGGCTGACAGCGCAT
>JAYVDG010000579.1:0-3418 GCA_043749525.1 Phenylobacterium sp. | reverse complement strand
CGGCCGAACTCGCGGAGTTGCACGCCATCGAGAAGGCCAGGACGCCGGAGATGCTGGCCCAGGCCAAGTCCGACGATGTCACCAAGGACGCCTCGATCTTCGCGGAAGCGATGGGCCCGGGTTTCGATCTGAAAGCCCTGCCGGCCACCGCCAAGCTGATGGCAGAGGTCCGCAACGAGGAGAAGGTGGCCGCCGACACCGCCAAGGCGGCGTTCAAGCGCCCGCGCCCGTGGATCGTCGATCCCAGCGTGCAGAGCTGTAGCCGTGGTGACGAGCCACTGTCTTCCTATCCGAGCGGCCACGCGACGATGGGATATTCCATGGCCATCGTGCTGGCCGACATCGCGCCGGCCAAGGCCGCGGCCCTGATGAGCCGAGCCTCGGTCTATGGGGTCAGTCGACTGGTTTGCGGCATGCATTTCCGCAGCGATATCGTGGCGGCCCAGGCCCTGGGGACCGCAGTGGCGATCAACCTCCTGCACAACCCCGTCTTCCGGGCGGACCGGGACGCGGCGGCGGCGGAACTTCGGGCGGCCCATCTGGCGGACTAGCCAAGCGGCCGCGGCGGGTTGGCGAATCTTAATCGTCGGTCCACCGCGGCCAAAGGTGGGATGGCGGAAGGTGACTTCGCTGGCAGGGGCCAAGCGGAGTTTTCCAATGAAGCGCCTTCTTATCGTCTCGACCCTCGTCCTGTCCTTGGGCGCCGTCACGGCCCAGGCCGGCGGCTACGCCGGGCAGACCCTCGCCAAGACCGCCAGGATAACCTTGGCCCAGGCCACCACGACCGCCTTGAAGGCGCGCCCTGGCAAGATCACCGACAAGGAACTGGAGAAGGAGGCGGGCGGCAGCGGCCTGCGCTATTCCTTCGATATCAAGACGGCTGGCGTCACCTATGAGGTCGGGGTGGACGCCCAGACCGGCAAGGTCCTGGAGAACGCGCCTGAGGGAAAGAACCCCGACTAGGCGTTCCGCGCCGCAGCGTGGCAGGATCGCCCGATGAAGCTATTGCTGGTCGAGGACGACAAGGAGGCGGCCGCCTATCTGCGGCGGGCGCTCTCCGAGGCTGGTCATACGATAGACTACGCTGGCTCCGGCCGCGAAGGCCTGCTGCTGGCGGCGGGCGAGACCTATGACGTCATCGTCCTCGACCGCATGGTTCCTGAGATCGACGGCCTGGCCATCCTGCGCACCATTCGAGCGTCCGGCGTAAAGACGCCGGTCCTGCTGCTGACCGCCATGGGCGGCATCGACGACCGGGTGGAGGGGCTGGAAGCTGGGGCCGACGACTACCTGGTCAAGCCCTTCGCCTTCGCCGAACTGCTGGCTCGCGTGAACGCGCTCGCGCGGCGGCCGCCGACCCAGGACATCCAGACGGCGCTGACGGTGGCAGACCTGACGCTGGATCTGCTGAAGCGCACGGTGACGCGGGGCGGGACGCGCATCGACCTCCAGCCCCGAGAGTTCCAGTTGCTGGAATACCTGATGCGGCACGCCGGCCGGGTGGTGACGCGGACCATGCTGCTGGAGAGCGTCTGGGACTTTCACTTCGATCCCAAGACCAACATCGTCGAGACCCATATGAGCCGCCTGCGCGGCAAGCTCGACCGAGGCCAGGGCAGCGAGCTGATCCACACCGTCCGGGGCGCCGGTTACGTGCTGCGGGCGCCGGACTAGATGTTCCGGTCCACCAGCCTGCGGCTCGCCGCGCTCTATACGACGGTCTTCGCCCTGGCTGTGGTGGTCCTCGGGGTGATCACCCTGTTCACCACCCGAGCCGCGCTAACCGATCAGTTCGACGCGCGCATTGCGTCTGAGGCCGCGGCCCTGGCGCAGGAGTACCAGACCGAGGGCCTTGGAGGCGTGGTGCAGGCGGTGCGAGAGCGCGACCGAACTCCCGGCGCCCTCGACTATGGGCTGAAGGGCCCGAACGGCGTCGCCATGGTGGGCCGCCTGGCGGCAAACGCCGCGCCCATCGGCTGGTCGACAGTGCTCACCCAGCAACGGGGCGGCGAGCACGAGACGATCCGAGTGCTGACGACCTCGCTCCCGCAGGGCTACAGCCTGATGGTGGGAGACGATGAGGAACGGGTGGAGGCTTTGGATGGCGCCGTCATGCGCGGCTTCGGTTGGGCGTTTTTGGGCGTGGTGGTTCTGGGGGTGACCGGCGGCTATGCCCTGAGCGGCGATGTGCACAGGCGCCTCGCGGCGATCTCGGGCACGGCCGAGGCGATCATCGATGGCGACCTGGCGCGCCGCGTCCCGGTCCGGGGGTCTGACGATGATCTCGACCGGCTGGCGTTGACCTTCAATCGGATGCTCGATCGGATTGCGGCCCTGATGGAGAGCCTCAACCAGGTCTCCAACGATATCGCCCACGACATGCGGACGCCTCTAACCCGCCTGCGCCAGAAGTTGGAGGCCGGGCTGGCGACCCCGGCCGAGAGCCAGCAGGTTCTGGAGGCCGGCCTCACCGACCTGGACTCCATCCTCGAGACCTTCGCGGCCCTCCTGCGGATCGCCCAGATCGAGGGCGGCGCGCGGCGGGCGGGGTTCCGGCCCTGCGATCTCTCGGAGGTGGCGCGCACGGTGGTCGACGCCTTCGCGCCATCGGCGGAGGAGGGCCAGCAGACCCTGAGCCTCGTCGCCTCCGATCCGGTAGTGGTCGAGGGCGATCGCGAGCTGCTTACCCAGATGCTGGTGAACCTGGTGGAGAACGCCCTGCGGCACGCTGGCGCCGGGGCGCGGATCGTTGTTTGGGCGGTCGGCGACGACGCGGGGCGGCGGCTGGAGATTTCCGACAGCGGCCCCGGGGTTCCCGAGGTCGCGTGGGAGCGGCTGTTCGACCGCTTCTACCGGCTGGAACACAGCCGTTCGACGCCCGGCAACGGGCTGGGGTTAGCCCTGGTGGCGGCGATCGCCAAGCTGCATGGGGCGGACGTCGAGTTGGCGGACGCACGCCCCGGTCTTACGGTCCGCGTGAAGTTTCCTCGGCCGGCCTGAGCGCGCAGGCGGAACATTGGGACATGCTAATCTTCTGGACATCGGAGTGTCAGCGGCGCGCTGCTAGAGCTGGGTGCTCGAGGGAGATTCCATCATGACCGCCGCCCGTCTCGTCCTGCTTTGCGCCGCCGCAGCCATCGCCTCCGCCGCCCAGGCCGCCCCGTCCGGCTATCACATCACCGATCGGATCGCGGGTCCTGACGGCGGCTGGGATTACGCCAGCTACGACGCCGGCCGCGACCGTGTGCTGGTGGCCCGCACCGCCTCGGTCACTGCGGTCGACCTGAAGACGCGAGCGGTCAATCCGGCCTTTGCCCCGGCCGCACGCGGCCACGCCGCCTTCCCGGTCAACGGCGGCAAGGAGGTGGCGATCACCAACGGGAGCGCCAACACTGTCACCTTCGTGGATGCGACCACC
>JAYVDG010000578.1:0-9272 GCA_043749525.1 Phenylobacterium sp. | reverse complement strand
CGGGGGAGGGGACCGCGAAGCGGTGGAGGGGGCGTGACCGGGCTCTGAGCTTGAGGCTCGCCCCCTCCACCACGCGTGCCGCGCGATCCCCCTTCCCCCGTTCCGCTCCGCTTCACAGGGGAGGAAAGGCTCGGCGGCTCCGCCTAGATATCCACCACGATCTTGCCGAAGTGGGTGTTCGAGGCCTGGTGGCGGAAGGCGTCGGCGAGGTTTTCGAGGGGGAAGTGCTTGTCGAGGACGGGGCGGTAGCCGGCGACGTCGATGGCGCGGATCATGTCGAGCTGGTGGCGGCGGCTGCCGACGGTCAGGCCCTGGACCTTGAGCTGCTTGCCCATGATGGCCACCGTGGGCACCGGGCCGGCATAGCCCGCCAGGACGCCGATCAGGGCGATGTGGCCGCCGTTGCGGGTGGCGTTGATGGACTCCGGCATCGTGCCCGAGCCGCCGATCTCCAGGATGTGGTCGACGCCGCGGCCGCCGGTGAGCTTGGCCGCCGCCGCGCCCCAGGCGGGCTCGGACTTGTAGTTGATCAGGTGGTCAGCCCCCAGCGCCTTCAGCCGTTCCAGCTTCTCGTCGGAGGAGGAGGTGGCGATGACGGTGCAGCCGAAGGCCTTGGCGATCTGCAGGCCGTAGATGGAGACCCCGCCGGTGCCCTGGACCAGCACGGTCTCGCCGCCCTTCAACCGGCCGTCGGCCACCAGGCCGCGCCAGGCGGTGACCCCGGCGCAGGTGATGGTGGCGGCCTCGGCCGCGCTCCAGCCCTTCGGCGCGTGGGTGAAGGAGGTGGCCGGCGCCGTCACCTGCTCGCGGGCATAGCCGTCGGCGCCGTCGCCGGGCACGCCGGAGAAGCCGCCATCCGGCGCGTCGTCACCCTCCAGCCAGGTGGGGAAGAAGGTGGAGACCACCAGGTCGCCCACCGCGAACCCGCGCACGCCCTCGCCCTCGCCCACCGCCGTGACCTCGCCGGCCCCGTCGGACATGGGAATGCGGCCCTCGGGCGTCGGGATGGCGCCGAGCACCACCATGTAGTCGTGATAGTTCAGCGAGCTGGCCCGCAGGCGGACGCTGATCTCGCCGGGACCGGGGGGCTTCGCCTCGGCGATGTCGGCGTAGCGCAGGGTGTCGAGGCCCGTGGGGTGGACGGTCTGGATCGCCTTCATGGGGTCGTCGCCTCGTTTTGAGTATCGTTGGCGGCAGTGAGGCGCGGGTCTCGTTGGGGAACGCAAGGGGCGGAGAGCGGAACCTCGCGGGGTGGGGCTGGTTGAGTCAGCGACGGAGACCGACGATGACCATCGAAACCGACCTTCTCGCCATCGAAGAGATGTTCTGGACCGACGGCCCCGAGGCCTATGACGCCCACGCGGACGACACCTGCCTGGTGGTGTTCGCCGGGATGGCCGCGGTGATGACGCGGGTCGCCATCGCCAAGACCGCCGAGCAGGGCCGTTGGCGGGACGTGAAGCTGACACCCACCGGCTTCGTGCAATTGGCGCCGACCGTGGCGGTGGTCGCCTATGACTGCGAAGCGACGCGCAAGGACGGGGCGCCGCACAAGGCGCGGGTCAGCAGCACCTACGTGCTGCGGGACGGCGACTGGAAACTGGCGGCGCACCAGCAGACGGAGATGGCCGAGGCGGAGAAGGGCTAGAGCTCCTTCTCCCCTTGCGGAGAAGGTATTTCGTTAGGCGATCACCTCATCAAACAGCAGCTGTCCAGCGAAGCGCGCCGGGGGCGAGCCGTAGGCGAGGAGGCCGTCGTGGTAGCGTTTGAGGGTGAAGGCCTTGCCCAATTTGGCCTCAGCCTGTTTGCGCAGGGCCTTGTGCTCCTGCCAGCCGACGAAATAGGTGGGGAGCTGGGCTTGGCTGAGCTGGGCGCGGACCCATTTGCCGGCGGCTTCGCGTTCCTGCTGGAAGGCCTGGACGGTCATCAGCTTCATGGCCTCGTCGCGGCTGATGTTGTCGACGTGGACGGCCTGGTCCAGCAGGGCGTTGGCGCAGACCCGCAGCTGGAGTTTCAGGTGAACCAGCAGGTAGAGGGGGTCGCCGCCGAGATAGCCCTCGTCGGCCATGACGTCCTCGGCGTAGCAGGCCCAGCCCTCCACGAAGGAGCCTGACGACAGCACCGCGCGCAGCACGGACGGATAGGCGTTGGCGTGGGCCAGCTGCAGGTAGTGGCCGGGCATGGCCTCGTGGACCGTGACCTCCTGGATGCCCAGGCTGTTGTATTCGCGCAGGAATGAGTCGGCCTGGGCGGCGGTCCAGTCGTCGGGGATCGGCGAGATCTTGTAGTAGGTCTGCTGGCCCTTATCGAGGGGGCCTGGCGCGTCGCAATAGGCCACGGCGACGCCGCGCTGGAACTCCGGCACCAGGCCGATCTTCACCGGATCGCTGGGGACCGTGACGATATTCCGCTCACGGACGAAGGCGGTGGCCTGGACCAGGCAGGCCTCGGCGGCCTCCACCAGTTTGTCGCGCGCAGGCTTCCTGGCATAGGCGAATTCGAGCGCGGCCTCGATGGCGGCCTGGCGCTCGCCGTCGGTGGGATTGGCCGGGGTCGGCGGGGCGCCGGGCTTGCCGGCCAGGACCTTGGCCGAGATACCGTACATGGTGGCGCGCAGGGCGGTCATTTCGGCCAGCGCCCGGGTCTTGATCTCGGCGCGGCTGAGGGGAGAGTTCAGCGCGAAGGCCAGCTTGGCGTCATAGAGCTCGGCGCCCAGGCGGAACTCCCCCTTGGCGGCGGGGACCAGCACGGTCTCCAGCCATTTCTGGTGCTCGTCGATGGCGGCCTTGCAGGTCTTGGCGGCGGCTCCGAGCCGGGCGCGGTCCGCAGGCGGAAGTTTCGCGCCGTCGGCGACGATACCGTCCACCAGAGAATGGAGGCCCTTGTTCTGGCCCACCACGGTGTCGGCGTGGATCTTCGGCACCCGCGCGGGGACCAGGTTCTCGCGGGCCTGGGCCAGGAAGGCCGGCAGCTTTTCCATCCGCGCGGTGGCGCTGCGCAGGCGCACGTCCAGAGGGGCGAATTCGCGCGCCGTCAGGGTGTAGAGGGCGCCGCCGGCCACGGCGTTCCAGGTCAGCGGGTCCCAGGCGTAGGGCTGCAGGGTCTGGGTGGTCCACAGGTCGCTGCGGACCTGGTTCTCCAGGATGGCGGCGTCGACCTGGTTGGCGCGCGACAGCTGGGCGCGCGGGGTGGCCTGCAGGGCGGCGAGAGTCTCGGTCTCCAGCTTGACCACCGCAGCGCGGCCGGCCGGGCCCATGTCGTCGATCCGGTCGTCGAAGCGATGATCGCCGATCTGGGTGGCGCCCACCGGGGAGAGACGCAGGGAGGCGTCGACCCAGCCCTTTGCGAGCGCCTCGAACCTGGCGTCGGCCGGGGTGGCCGCCTGGGAGAGCGCCCCGAAGGTGAAGGGGGCGGCGGCGGTCAAGCCCAGCAGGGTGCGGCGGGAGAATTGGCTCATGGGCGTTTCCTGGGTTTGTTACGTCCAGTGTTACCAGGGGCTGAGGTAGGACGAAACGGGGGTGTGCGCGATCACCTCCGAACAGTGACCGTCATCCCGGACGGCCGTCAGGCCGATCCGGGACCCAGGGGCCAAGCGCGCGGCCCCTGGGTCCCGGCTCTCCGCTGCGCTACGGCCGGGATGACCTGATGTTTTGCCGTGTCAGAACGTCTCGCCGACCATCGCCTCGCTCTTGGCCCACAGGGCCTTGGCGTTCTCCGGGTCCAGGGCGTAGGCGCGGACGCCGGGGCGGATCTCGGCGTTGTCCTGCCGCTCGGCCACGTGGCAGTCCTCGCAGTAGAGGCCGCCCACCAGGTCGGCGGGGGCGACGACGGCGGTCCAGACCGAGGTGGCCGCGCCCTGGGGGATCGACTTGTATTCGAAGGCCGGCGCGCCGGCGGGCCGGCCCGCGTTGATCGAGGCGATCATCGCCGCGACGGTTTCCGGGGTCATGTGGCGGCCGAGCTCGGTGTGGATGCCGCCCGGGTGGACCGCTGCGGCGCGCACGCCACGGGCCTTGTGGCGGCGGTCGAACTCGACGGCGAACAGGATGTTGCCGGTCTTCGACCGACCATAGGCGCCGAACTCGGAATAGGGCGTGTGCTCGAAGTTGGGGTCCTCCAGGTCGACGTCGGAGAACCGGTGGCCGGGCGAGGCCAGGTTCACCAGGCGGCCGCCCTCGCCCAGCAGCGAGGCGATGCGGTTGACCAGCACGAAGTGACCCAGGTGGTTGGTGCCGAACTGGGTCTCGAAGCCGTCGGCGGTCTGACCCTGGGGACAGGCCATGACCCCGGCGTTGGCGATGATGACGTCGAAGGGCCGGCCGTCCTTCAGCAGGGCGTCGGCGCAGGCCCGCACGCTGGCCAGCGAGGCCAGGTCCAGCTCCACCAGCTCCAGGCTCCCGCCGTTGGCGGCGTCGGCGCGGACCACTTCGGTGGCGGCCTTGGCCTTGGCCCGGTCGCGGGCGGCGCCCACCACCTGGGCCCCGTGGGCGGCGAGCGCCTGGGCGGTCTCGGCGCCGAGACCGGCGGAGACGCCGGTGACCAGGATGCGCTTGCCGGAGAGGTCGACGCCGGCCAGGACGTCGTCGGTGGTGGAGGTGGCTCCAAAGGCTGCGGTCATGATGGTCTCCAGGGGGTTGGGTGGCGTCAACTCAGGGCGTGGGTTTGCGAACCGGGGCCGACTGAGTTAAACGGAGGATGTCTCCGGCTTTATATACGGAGGGTTCCTCCGTTTAACAAGGGGTCGGGAAATCGTGACCAGCGGGCGCAAGCCTCGGGCGGACGGCCAGCGCAATCGCGAGCGGCTGGTGGAGGCGGCGAAGGCCGGCTTTTCCGAGACGGGGCCCGAGGTCAGCCTGGACGAGATCGCGCGGCGCGCGGGGGTCGGGATCGGCACCCTGTACCGCCACTTCCCCACCCGCGACGCCATCGTCGGCGCGGTCTACATCCGCGAGGTCGAGCAGCTGGCGGAGGCCGCGACCCAGCTGGAGGCGACCCTTCCGCCCGCGCAGGCGTTGCACCAGTGGATGCGGATGTTCGTCGATTATATCGCCACCAAGAAGCTGATCGCCCCGGCGCTCGGCGCCATCGTCGGCGGGGCGGAGCTGTCGGCCGCCTATGGGGCCAAGATCACCGGCGGCATGCCCCGGCTGGTGGAACGCGCGCGGGAAAGCGGCGAGATCCGCGCCGACGCCGATCCCGACGACCTGCTGCGCGCCCTGGTGGGCTTCACCTATGGAAACACCAGCCCCGGCTGGCAGGCCAGCGCCCTGCGGCTGATCGATATCCTGATGGACGGGCTCCGTCCGCCGGCGGCCTGAGCCCTTGCCGCTCAATCCCGACTCCCCTCTGGCCCGCCTGATGACCGCCCCGATGCGGGCCGGAACCGTCACCTGGATCGGCCTGCGGCCAGCGGCGCACGCCGCCATGACACCGGTGGAGCGCGCCACCCTGGTGGCCGCCCAGGGCATCGAGGGCGACCGCTACCGCACCCGCAACAATGGCGGCCGGCAGGTGACCCTGATCCAGGCCGAGGACCTGGCGGCCATCGCCAGCTATCTGGGCCGTGACGCCGTCGTGCCCGAGGAGCTGCGCCGCAACATCGTGGTGCGCGGGATCAACCTGCTGGCCCTCAAGGACAAGCGGTTCCGGATCGGCGGGACCCTGCTGGCCTATAGCGGCGAGTGCCACCCTTGTTCGCGCATGGAGGCGATCCTGGGGTCCGGCGGCTACAACGCCGTCCGCGCCCACGGCGGCGTCACCGCGCGAATCCTTGAAGGCGGCGAGATTGTCGTGGGAGATGGGCTCATCGCCGACTGAGGAGCCCCAGCATGATCCAGGCCGCCTGCCACTGCGGCGCCGTGACCTTCGAGGTCGACGAGGCCCCGACCGAGGTCACCGACTGCAACTGCAGCCTCTGTCACAAGCACGGGACCCTCTGGGCCTATTACCTGCAGCCCGTCGCGATCCACGGAGAGACCGTGGCCTACCTGCAGGGGGACAAGAGCCTGACCACACACCATTGTCCCACCTGCGGCTGTACCACCCACTGGAAGGCGGTGGATCGGCAGTACCTGCGCATGGCGGTGAACGCCCGGCTGATGCCGCCCGCCGTGCTGGAGGGCATGCGGGTGAAGCGGCTGGACGGCGCCCACGACTTCGAGACCATGGGCCACCACATCTTTCGGACTTTGCCAACTGGCTAATTCATGGCAAGGCGTGACCGCAAGCTGCACTGGAAGACCGCCATGCCGACCTACGCCTTCGTCACCCTCGACGTGTTCACCGACGCCATGTTCGGCGGCAATCCGCTGGCGGTGTTCACCGACGCGCGCGGCATGAGCGACGCCCAGATGCTGGCCCTGGCCGGCGAGATGAACCTGTCGGAGACCACCTTCATCCTGCCGCCGGCCGATCCGGCGAATAGAGCCCGGGTGCGGATCTTCCACCGGAGCGGCGAGATGCCCTTCGCCGGGCACCCCAGCATCGGGACCGGCTATGTCCTGGCCACGATGGGGCATGAGGGCGCCCTTACCCTGGAGATGATCGCGGGCCTGGTGAAGGTGGACATCGACCGCGACGGCGCGGGCGCGCCCAGAGGGGCTGTGATCGCGGCGCCGCAGCCCCTGACCACCGGCGTGGAAATCCCCGTGGCCGAGGTGGCGAGCTGCGCCGGGCTGGCGGCGGACGATGTGCTGACGACGGCCCATGCGCCGATCCTGGCCACGGTGGGGGTGCCGTTCATCATCGCCGAGGTGGCGGCCGACGCGCTCTCCCGCGCCGAGCCGGACGTGGCGGCCTTCCGCAGGGCCGAGGCCGAGCGGCCCGACCTGGCCGGGCGCTATTCGCTGCTGATCTATACGCGGCAGGGCCAGGACATCCGGGCGCGCATGTTCGCACCGCTGTCGGGCACGTACGAGGACCCGGCCACAGGCAGCGCCAATGCGACCCTGGCCGCCCTGCTGGTATCGCTGGCCGGCGTCGACCAGGCCGCCTTCACCATCAGCCAGGGGGTGGAGATGGGGCGGCCCAGCGTGCTGAAGGCCACCGCTCGGCGAACCCCCGACGGCGTTCGGGCGACGGTGGGCGGCCGCTGCGCGCCGATGTTCCGGGGCGAGGTGACGCTGTAAGTCTCCCCCGCTTCGAACCGTCACGCTTGCGGCGCGGGGTGCGATACGCCAGATAGGCGACTGACTTGCAGGAGAGCGGCCCACAATGGCGCGGACACCCAACTACAGCTTCGAACGGATGGAACGCGACAAGGCCAAGGCCGCCAAGGACGCGATAAAGGCCGCCGCCAAGGCCGAGAAGAAAGCCGCCGCGGCCGCCGACAAGGCGCCGAAGGACTAGCGCCGTCCAGACGGGCGCCTAACCGGCCGCCGACCAGGCGATGGCGGCGGCGAGGCAAAAGCCGGCGAGGCCCATGAAAAGCGCGGCCCGCCAGAAGAAGTCCTTATGCAGCCTTCGCATGCATCACGCGGCTCAGCGCGTCGATGATCTGCTGCGGGTTGAAGGGCTTGGTCACGAACTCGGACCCGCAGACCCCCTCGGTGGCATGGCGCCCCGACGCCGTCCCCGAGATATAGACGACCGGCAGGTGCGGATGGGCCCCCCGGGCCCAGCGCGCCACGGCGAAGCCGTCATCGCCCGGCCCCAGGTCGATATCGGTCACCAGGGCGGTGAGGTTGGGATGACGCTTGATGTGCTCCAGAGCCGCCAGGGCGTTATAGACCGGCAGAACAGTGAAGCCTTGATCGCGCAGGTGCTCGCAGTTTTCGAGACTGCATATGAAGTTGTCGTCGACGAATAAGATGCAGCCATTTGGCATAGGTTGATAGCCTTCCGTTGGCTACACAACCTATAGACGATGATTTGTTTCCCTTGATTCAGGATTTATTTGTCGGATACCAGACATTGTGAGACAAAATTGGACTTCAATTGCCTGAATTGGCGAATACTGATGCTTCAACTTGGATCAATTGGGAATTCGTACGGGCAGGTACTCATAGCCCTTCACGAAGTTCGACGTCAGGCGGCGCGGTTCGCCCACCACCTCTATGAGCGGGAAGCGTTTCATCATCTCTTCCCAGACCACGCGCAGCTGCATCTCGGCCAGGCGCTGGCCGACGCAGCGGTGGACGCCGAAGCCGAAGGCGACGTGCTGGCGGGGCCGCTCGCGGTCGATGATGAAGGCGTCCGGCGTCTCGATGGCCGAGGCGTCGCGGTTGCCCGAGACGTACCACATGACCACCTTCTCCCCCTTCTTGATGGTCTTGCCGCCGATCTGCGCGTCGGCCATGGCCGTGCGGCGCATGTGGGCCACGGGGCTTTGATAGCGGATGATCTCGGGGATCATGCCGGCGATCAGGCCGGGGTCGGCGCGCAGCTTGGCGTACTGATCGGGGTTCTCGTTCAGGGCCAGCAGGCCGCCGGTGATGGAGTGGCGGGTGGTGTCGCTGCCGGCGACGATCAGCAGCACCAAGTTGCCGACGAACTTGTAGGGGTCGCCGCCGCCGTTGGTGGCAGGGTCGTGGGCCAGCATGGAGATCAGGTCGTCATTGCGCGGACTGGCGGCGCGCTCGGCGAAGATTCCCACCAGCCGGCCGAAGGTGGCCATCAGCTCGGCCTGACGGGCCGGCTCCCCGGCCGGCGAACCGCCGCCGAGGATCGGCGCGGCCAGCAAGAGGTCCGAGGCCCTGGGCAGCAGGCGGCGCTCCTCGAAGGGGAAGTCCATCAGGGTGGCCAGCATCTGGGCGGTGAGCTCGACCGACACCTTGTCGACGAAGTCGAAGGTCTCCCCGCGCGGCAGCTCGTCGAGAATGGCGGCCGCCCGGCTGCGGATCAGCGGCTCCATGCCCATCATGGCGCCCGAGGTGAACATCGGGGTGACCACCTTGCGCTGGGCTTCGTGGCGCGGGCTGTCCTGGCTGATGAAGCTGGCGCCGGCGGCGGACTCGTAGGAGTCGCCCAGAGCTATGCCGCCGTTCTCGGCCGAGGAGGAGAAGGTGTTGTGGTCGCCGTCGACGGCGACGATGTCCTCGAACTTGGTCACCGACCAGTAGGGGCCGAAGTCGCTGGCCTTGCAGTAGTGGACCGGGTCCTCGGCGCGCAATCGCTCTAACCAGGGCCAGTGGGTGTAGGTACGGAACAGCTCCGGGTCGCCGACGTGGAAATCCTCAAGCGGGGTGGAATAGGCCCGGTCGCGGGCCTCCGCTGCGATGCGTGCGCCGTCGGCCATCTCGGCCTCCCTTAGATTTTGCGGCCTGAGCTTGACC
>JAYVDG010000577.1:0-3428 GCA_043749525.1 Phenylobacterium sp. | reverse complement strand
GGATCAGTTCGCCGGCCTGGATCAGGCTGTCGTGGGTGCCGGCGTCCTCCCAGGCGAAGCCCCGGCCCAGCAGCTCGACATGCAGGTCGCCCTTGTCGAGATAGATCTGGTTCAGCGCCGTGATCTCCAACTCGCCCCGCGCCGACCGCTCCAGGGTCTTAGCGAAGGTCGAGGCGCGGCCGTCGTAGAAATAGAGGCCGGTCACCGCGTAGTTGGACTTCGGATGGGCGGGCTTCTCCTCGATGCCGAGGGCGCGGCCATCGGCGCCCAGCTCCACCACCCCGTAGCGCTCGGGATCTTGCACGTTGTAGCCGAACACCGTGGCCCCCTGGGTGCGGGCGTCGGCCGAGCGCAGCATGTGGCTGAAGTTCTGGCCGAAGAAGATGTTGTCGCCGAGGATCATCACGCTGGGCTCACCGCCCACGAAGTCCTCGCCCAGGATATAGGCCTCGGCCAGGCCGCCTGGCGTCGGCTGGACGATGTACTCGAACCGCACGCCTAGCTGCGAGCCGTCCCCCAGCAGCCGCTGGAAGCCCGCCTGGTCCTCGGGCGTGGTGATGATCAGGATCTCGCGGACGCCGGCCAGCAGCAGGACCGACAGCGGATAATAGATCATCGGCTTGTCGTAGACCGGCAGCAGTTGCTTTGAGACCGCCAGGGTCAGGGGGTGCAGGCGGGTGCCGGAGCCGCCGGCCAGGATGATGCCGCGCCTCACGCGGTCACCGAGGCTGCGTTCAGATCTTCGATGGTGTCCTCCAGCGCCTCGCGCCACGGCCGCAGCGTCAGACCAAAGACGCCCCGGAGCTTCACCGTGTCCAGTTCGCAATTCAGCGCACGTCGCGCCGGGGTGGGGAAGGCGCTGCTGGGGACCGGCTGCATGGCCGGCAGGGGCTGGCCGGGCCGGGCCAGTTCGAAGATGGCTCGGGCCATCTCGAAGCGGGTGGCGACCCCGTCATTGACCAGGTGCAGCAGGCCCCATTCCGGCGTGCCGGCCGGCAGGCGCGACAGGCGTTGGGCCTGGCTGAGCATGAAGCCGGCCACGTCGCCGCTGGCGGTGGGCCGGGCGCGCTGGTCGTCCACCACCTTCAGCAGGGGCTGGGTGTCGGCGAGCTTCAGCATCATCTGCAGGAAGTTCTGCCCGAAGGCCGAGAATAGCCAGGAGACCCGGGCCACCAGGGCGCGGTCGCAGTGTTCCAGCACCGTCTGCTCGCCGGCCAGCTTGGAGGCGCCATAGACGTGCAGGGGGTTGGTGGGGTCGGTCTCGACATAGGCGCCGGTCTTCCCGCCGTCGAACACCATGTCGGTGGAGATGTGGATCATCGGCACGCCCCGCGCCTGGCAGGCCTTGGCCATGGCCTCGGGGCCCTTGGCGTTGACCGCATAGGCGAGGTCCGGCTCACTTTCGGCCTTGTCGACGGCGGCGTAGGCGGTGGCGTTGAACACCAGGTCGAGGTCGGGCGCCTCGCCGATGGCGCGGGCCACGGCGTCGGCGTCGGTGACGTCGACGTCTGCGCGCGACAGGGCCTTGATCGTCACCCCGCCGCTGGAGCGGAGCAGCATCTCCCGGGCCAGCTGCCCGGTGGCGCCGAACTGCAGGATCGTCGTGGTCATGCGGTGGCGAGGCCCAGGCGCTCAGACTCAAAGCCGCGTTCACGGATGGCTTCCCACCAGGCCCGGTTCTCGACGTACCAGCGCACGGTGTCCTCAAGGCCGGCGGCTAGGTCGGTCTTCGGCGCCCAGCCCAACTCTTCCGACAGCTTCGAGGCGTCGATGGAGTAGCGGAAGTCGTGGCCCGGACGGTCGGCGACGAAGGCGATCCGCTCGGCGTGCGGCACATTGGCCGGCGCCAGCCTGTCCAGGTGGGCGCAGAGGATCTTGATGACCTCGATATTGCGCAGGTTGCTATCGCCGCCCACGCAATAGGTTTCGCCCAGACGGCCCTTCTGCAGCACGGTCAGCAGGGCGTCGGCGTGGTCGTCCACGTGCAGCCAGTCGCGGACCTGACGGCCGTCGCCATAGACCGGGATGGTCTTGCCCTCCATGGCGCGCAGCACCACGGTCGGGATCAGCTTTTCCGGAAACTGGAAGGGGCCATAGTTGTTGGCGCAGTTGGTGATCACCACCGGCAGGCCGAAGGTGCGGTTCCAGGCGCGCACCAGGTGGTCGGCGCCGGCCTTGCTGGCCGAATAGGGCGAGTTGGGATCGTAGGGCGTCTCTTCGGTGAAGGCGCCGCTTTCCCCCAGCGCCCCGAACACCTCGTCTGTGGAGACATGGTGGAAGCGGAAGCCGGCCTTCTTGGTGGGCTCCAGGCCCGTCCAGTAGGCGCGGGCGGCCTCCAGCAGGACGGCGGTGCCCATGACGTTGGTGCGCACGAAGTCCAGCGGCCCGTCGATGGCGCGGTCGTTGTGGCTCTCGGCGGCCAGGTGCATCACCGCGTCGGGCTGGTGCTTGGCGAAGATCGCCTTCACCGCCGTGGCGTCGCAGATGTCGGCTTGCTCGAAGGCATAGAGCGGCGAGGCCGAGACCTCGGCGACATTCTCCAGATTGGCCGAGTAGGCCAGGACGTCGAGGTTGACCACCTCATGGCCGTCCGCCACGGCCCGTCTCACGACCGCCGACCCGATGAACCCGGCGCCGCCCGTAACAAGGATTTTCATGGAGTCTTTCGTAAGCGATGGCGGCGGTCTTGCCACGTCAATTCCCGCAGGGATTGCCTCTAACAGGAGATCGCGTCCGGCTCAATTCGTGTCGGCCGTGACGCTTTTTCGCAAGGGCCGCGCTTGAGGCGCGGGGACGGGGCGCCTAATGTCTCCTCAACTCGCTCCCTCGCATTTTCGGGGATCACGCCGCGCCTCCGCATTTTCGGGGACCAGTCGAAGGCGGGCGGCGCGTGTCGCGCCTTGGGGATGGCTGTGGTTTCGAGTTCAAGCGATGGGCCTGTTGCGGCCCCTTCCGGCGGGCTACGGCCCGGCTTCCCCCCCGGCGGACCCCGGGGCCGCGGCGGCCCGGGCGGCGGCCAGGACCTGACCACCGGCCCGATCGGCAAGACCCTGATCGCCTTCGCCCTGCCGGTGATGGGCTCCAATATCCTGCAGTCCCTGAACGGCTCGGCCAACGCCATCTGGGTCAGCCACGTGCTGGGCGAGGCGGCGCTGACGGCCACGTCCAACGCCAATATCATGCTGTTCCTCATGCTGGGGGCGGCCTTCGGCGTCAGCATGTCGGCCAACCTGCTGATCGGCCAGTCGATCGGGGCCGGGGACATGCCGTTGGTCAAGCGGGTGATCGGCACGGCCGTCACCTTCTTCCTCGTGCTGTCGATCGCGGTCGGGGTAGGGGGCTACACGCTCACACCCACCATCCTGCGCGCCATGGGCACGCCGGCGGACGCGGTCCAGGACGCGATCACCTATCTGCGGGTGATCTTC
>JAYVDG010000576.1:0-3429 GCA_043749525.1 Phenylobacterium sp. | reverse complement strand
CTGGACCAAGTCCACTTGGTCGGACGCCAGCTACGCCTTCAACCGCTTCGCCTACGGCTATGGCCGCGGTGAGACCTACGCCGCACGCTGAGCCGGCTCCGCTGCCGCACTGTCAAAAGTGAAGCGCGCGGCCAGCCTGCTTAGTTCGTGGGCCTGGGCGGACAGGTCATGGCTGGCCCGCGTGGTCTGGTCGACCATGGCCGCATTCTGATGGGTGGTCCGGTCCATCTCGTTGACGGCCAGATTGACCTGGGCCAACCCCGTCGCCTGCTCGCGAATCGACGCGGCCATCTCCAAGGCCAAGTCGTTGATCTGGGCCACCTTGCCGTTAATTTCGTTCAGGGCCTCGCCGGCGCTGTGCACCAGCCGCACCCCGGTCGCCACCTCGTGCGATGAGACCGCGATCAGTCGCTTGATCTCCTTCGCAGCTTCGGCTGAGCGCTGGGCCAGTCCCCTCACCTCTTGCGCGACGACCGCGAAGCCCTTGCCGGACTCACCCGCGCGGGCCGCCTCGACGCCGGCGTTGAGGGCTAGCAGATTGGTCTGGAAGGCGATCTCGTCGATGACGCCGATGATTTGGCTGATCTCGCCCGCTGATCTCTCTATCCGCTCCATGGCGCCCACCGCCTCGATGACGATGGCGCCGGAGCGTCCTGCCACCAGCGTGGCCTCGGTCACGGTCTGGCGTGTCTGCTCCGCGCCCTCGGCGGTCTGGTTCACGGTGGCGGTGATCTCCTCCAGCGCAGCCGCGGTCTCTTCCAGGGCTGAGGCCTGGTCATCGGTGCGGTGCGACAGATCGTCGGCGGCCTGGGAAATGTTTGCGGCGCTCGCGCTGACCTGGGTGGTGGCGCCCGCGATCACCGACAGGATGGATGAAAGCGCGCCTACGGCGGCGTTGAAGTCGCCCCGCAGCTTCTCGTACTCGGTGGGGAAGACCTGGTCGATTTGGCAATCGAGCTCACCCGCCGACAGGCGCTCCAGCCCGGTCGCGAGGGCCAACATCACCCCGGATCGCTGCGCGTTGGCGGCGTCGCGGGCGTTGCCGGCGCTTTCGCGGGCTTCATTGGCGCGCTCTCGGTCCACGATCCCCCTTTGTTGGAGGTGGTCGCGTTCGATGGCCGAGGCGCGGAACACCTCAACGGCGCGCGCCATCTCACCGACTTCATCGCCGCGACTCTTGAAGGGCGTGGCGAGATCGTGCTCTCCCGCCGCCAGACAGCTCATCACCTGGGTCATGCGGACGATCGGCGTCACCAGCCCACGCCGCACCGCCCAGAGGCCGGCTCCGAGCGCGCCCGCCGCCAGAAGCGCAAACCCCGATGCGAGGGAGAACAGGGTCGCGCGCTGCCGGGCAGCCTGGGCCTCGACTGCGGCGTTCATGGCGTTGGAGGCGATAACCATGCGGTCGACCACCATGCGGTGGCGTGCGTAGTCGGTGGCGACATTCTCCAGAGCGGTGCGTGCGGCTCCGGTGTCGCCGCGTGCCAGGGCCGGCAGATAGTCGTTTTCGATGTGGCCCCAGAATGCCTGAACCTGAACGTGCGAGGTTTCCACCATTTCCCGTTTGAGGTTCACGGGGAGGCGGGCCGCCAGCCAGTAGGCGTGACGATCGTCGTATTCCTTGTGAAGCTGTTTCAGCCGCGCAGCCGACTGAGCGACCGCGGACGGGTTGTCGATAGCCAGGCGTGCCTCGAGATAGGCTTCGATGACATATTCCGGTGGCGGCAGGATGTCGGCGACTAGGTCCTTGCCAAGGACGATGCGCTCATACAACGGCCCCCCGACCCGCAGCTGCTGGATGGCGTAGAGGCTCGCGCCGACGCTGGCGAGCATGGCGGCGAACACCACCACGCCCACTAGGTTGATGGACTTGGATATCTGGAGGCGCATCGCGCTCCCCCCTGAAACCGACTCGCGCGGTCGTTGAGTCAAGGCTGCACTCAGGTTGGTTAACGGCAGCTTACATCCCCAGGCGCCCCTGGGCTCGCCCGCGCGCCCCTGGGGGATTCAAGCTTGCCTCCCAACGCCGGCCACGCTCAGATCAGCACGCCTGCGAAGAGTGTAACGGCTCTCGCCTGTTCAAGGGAGTACTAGGAAGATGATCCAGTCCGAACGACGCTCGAACTGGATCCTGGCGGCGCTGGCCGCGCCTTGCCTGCCGCTGGCCGGACTGGGCCTGCCCCTGGTGGTCTATCTGCCGGAATTCTACGCCAGCGACCTGGGCCTCAGTCTCTCCGTCGTCGGCGCGGCCTTTGGGGCCGTGCGCCTCATCGACATGGCCTTTGACCCGTTCATTGGCGGCGTGATGGACAAGACCCGCTCGCGGTTCGGGCGGTTCAAGCTGTGGTTCGCCATCAGCGCGCCGATCCTGATGCTGGCGGCTTACATGCTGTTCATGGCCAAGCCCGGGGTCAGCGGCCTCTATCTGTGGTTCTGGCTGCTGGTGGTCTACGGCGGCTTCTCAATCGCCTCCCTGTCGCAGCTGGCCTGGGGTGCGGTCCTCAGCCCGCACTATGATCAGAGATCCCGGATCTATGGCTGGTGGCAGGCCGGCAATGTGGTGGGCGTCATCCTGGTCCTGACCCTGCCCGCCCTGCTGCCCCTGGTGGGGATCAAGGGGCATGGCGTCGGCGTGGCGGCCATGGGCTGGTTCGTCGTCCTGCTGATGCCACTGGCCGTGGGCCTAGCCCTGTGGAAGGTGCCCGAGCCTGCGATCACCACCCCGCCCCGGCGCGCAGGGATCAACGAGTATGCCGCCCTGCTGAAGCGTCCCTCGGTCGTGCGCCTGCTGGCCGCAGACTTCGTGATCGGCACGGGGCCGGCCATCACCGGGGCGCTGTTCTTCTTCTATTTCGAGCGGGTGAAGGACTTCGACAAAGGCGTCGCCAGCCTGCTGCTGCTGATCTATTTCGTCGGCGGTCTGGTGGGCGCGCCGGTCTGGACCTGGCTGGCCTACAAGATCGGCAAGCACCGGGCGCTGGCCTTCTCCAGCGTCGTCTACGCCGCCATGACCATGGCCATCCTGCTGGTGCCGCCGGGTAATTTCCCCATCGCCGCCTTGCTGATGTTCCTGATCGGCGTGCCCTATGCGGCCGGAGCCTTCCTGCTGCGGGCGATGATGGCCGACGTTGGCGACGAGGAGCGGCTGGAGAGCGGCGGCGATCGCATGGCCCTGCTCTACGCCCTGCTGTCGGGCACTGTGAAGATCGGCTCGGCGGCGGCGGTGTTCTTCACCTTCCCGGCCCTGGAGCTGATGGGCTTCGATCCCAAGGCCACCGGGGTCGCCACCGGTCTTGGCGGACTGTCGGTCATCTTCACCGTCGTGCCGGCGGGCCTGGCTCTCATCGGGGCCTGGATCATCATCACCTTCCCGCTCACCGCAGAGCGGCACGCGGCGATCCGCGATGCCCTGCACGCGCGCGACCAGGC
>JAYVDG010000575.1:0-3442 GCA_043749525.1 Phenylobacterium sp. | reverse complement strand
AGCCGCAAATTTCCGCCTCTTTTCGCAGCGGCGCTTTGATGCGGATCACATCCCGACCGGGCTCGCGGCCTTAGAGTGAGGCTCCATCTTGCTTGACTTAATATGCGAAAAGGCGCATATTCGCAACTATGAAATTAGAAGCCCACGCTCTGAAGGCCTCGGCCGATGACGCCTGCGCTCTCCTGAAGGCGCTGGCGAACCCGCATCGGCTGATGATCGTCTGCACCCTGATTGACGGCGAGCAGTCGGTAGGCGCGCTCGCCCAGATGCTTGGCGTGCGCGAAACCCTGGCATCGCAACACCTGGGCCTCCTTCGCCGCGACGGCGTGGTCGCCGCCCGGCGCGACGGCCAGACCATCTACTACGGCCTGCAGAGCGGTCAGGCCCGAGCTCTGGTCGAGACCCTGTCCCGCCTGTTCTGCACGGTCCCCGACCGCGCCGCCTCTTAAGGAGACTTCCCCATGTTCGGCGCCCCCCAGACCAAGGACCTCACCGCGCAGCAGGTGAAGGCCGCCCTCGACGCCAACCAGATCCTGCTGATCGACGTGCGCGAGCCGGATGAGTTCGCCGCCGAGAAGATCGCCGGCGCGCTCAACGTCCCGCTATCGACCTTCAATCCGGCGACCCTACCTGACGCGGCGGGCAAGACGATTGTCCTGCAGTGCGCCGGCGGCAAGCGATCGGCCATGGCCGTCGACAAATGCCGCAAGGCCAACCAGGCCATCGAAAGCCACCTGGCCGGCGGCCTCGCCGCCTGGAAAGCCGCCGGACTGCCGACCGTCGGCGGTTGACCCTCAATCACAACAACACCCTGGGAGGGCGAACCATGCCGTCAAGGCCGTATCTGATCAGCGCCGTGGGCGCGGCCTTGCTGCTGGGCGCCTGCGGGGAGGCCAAGCCCCCTGCCCCGGCCGAGCAAACCGCCCCGGCGGCGGGACGCCTCATCGTTCAAGCCCAGACTGTCGCCGACCTAAAACCGGTCCCCGCCACCCTGACGACCCGCGACATGGCCGAAGCCCGTGCGCGGATTTCCGGCGTACTGGTCAGCCTCGCCGTCAAGGAAGGCGACTCGGTTCGTCAGGGCCAAGTGATTGGCCGCGTGAAGGACGATCGCCTCGCCTTGCAGACCGGCGTCTTCGACGCCCAGGTCTCGGCTGCGGCGGCTGAAGCCGCCCGCGCCAATGCCGACCTTTCGCGCACCCGCGATCTGTTCTCCCACGGAGTCTATGCCCAGGCCCGCCTTGACCAGGTCGAAGCCCAGGCCAAAGCCGCCAACGCCAACCTGGCGGCTGCCCGCGCTCAGCGCGGGGCCAGCGCCGAGCTCGGCGCCCAAGGCGTGATCCTGGCCCCGGCCGCCGGCCGCGTCCTGGTCGCCGACGTGCCGGTCGGCTCCGTGGTCATGCCGGGCCAGACCCTGGCCAAGATCACCGCCGGGCCGATGGTCGTGCGGATCGAATTGCCGGAAGGCCAGGCCCGCGCTCTGAAGGTCGGTGACGTCGTCCAGCTGGCGGCCGAGGATTTGCGCGGCGTGGCCGCGCAAGGGACGATCACCCAGGTCTATCCGTCCGTGACCGGCGGCCAGGTCACCGCTGACGTCTCCGCGCCCAGCCTGCCACAGGATCTGATCGGCCGGCGCGTGCGCGCCCAGATCAAGGTCGGCTCGCGCCCAGCCCTGATCGTGCCACGCCGCTATATCGTCACCCGGTTCGGCGTCGACTACGCGCGGCTCGTCCGCGCGGACAACACAGTTTCCGAGACCCCCGTCCAGACCACGGCCGGCCCGACCGCCGACACGGTCGAAGTGCTGTCGGGCCTACGCGCGGGTGACGTCCTGACCCCGGCCGGAACCGCCCAATGAACCTCGGCCTTTCCGGACGCCTGACCAAGGCGACGATCCGCTCGCCCCTGACGCCGCTGTTCCTGCTGGCGGCGATCGCCGTCGGCTTGCTGGCTCTGGTCTCGATTCCCCGCGAGGAGGAGCCGCAGATCAGCGTGCCCATGGTCGACATCATGGTCGCCGCCCCGGGCCTGCGGGCGCCGGACGCCGTCGAGCTGGTCGGCAAGCCACTTGAGACCATCGTCAAGAGCGTGGCCGGCGTCGAGCATGTCTACACCTTCGCCGACGACAACCAGGTCATGGTCACCGCCCGATTCAACGTCGGGACCGACCCGGACGCCGCGGCCGTGCGCATCCACGAGAAGATTCGCGCCAACTACGATCGCATCCCGGCGGGCATCGCCGAGCCGCTGATCCAGACCCGCGGCATCAATGACGTGCCCAGCCTGGTCTTGACGCTTTCACCCAAGCCCGGCGCCGCCGGCCAGTGGACCGACCAGGCCCTGTTCGAGCTGGCGGGGAAGCTGCGGACTGAGGTCGCCAAGGTCGACAATGTCGGCCTGACCTTCATCGTCGGGGGCCGGCCGCAGGAGATCCGGGTCGAACCTGATCCGGCCCGGCTGGCGCAACATGGGGTTTCGCTGGGCGCCCTGATGGACACCATCCGTCAGGCGAACCGCGCCTTCCCCGCGGGACAGGTTCGCAACGGCGGCCAGGCCGTCGATGTCACGGCGGGGCGCACCCTCGCCAACGCCACCCAGATCGGCTTGCTCGCGCTGCCCTCCATCAAGGGTGAGAGCGTATATGTCCGCGACGTCGCCCAGGTGATCGAAGGGCCGCGCGAAGACCAGGCGCACGCCTGGCGCTATGCGCGGGCGGGGCAGGGCTGGAGCGAAGCGCCGGCCGTCAGCCTGGCGATCGCCAAACGCAAGGGTGCCAACGCCGTTGTCGTCTCCCAGGCCGTCCTGGCCCGGGTCGAGGCGCTGAAGGGCACGCTCCTCCCGGACAGTCTTAGCGTTGCGGTGACCCGCGACTATGGCGCGACCGCCAACGACAAGGCTAACGAGCTCTTGTTCCACCTCGGGCTGGCGACGCTCTCCATCGTCGTGCTGATCGGCTTCGCGATCGGCTGGCGCGAGGCGGCTGTCACCGCCGTGGTCATCCCGACCACGATCCTCTTGACGCTCTTCGCCTCGAATCTTCTTGGCTACACGATCAACCGGGTCAGCCTGTTCGCCCTGATCTTCTCCATCGGGATCCTGGTCGACGACGCCATCGTCATGATCGAAAACATCGCCCGACATTGGGCGATGTTCGACGACCGAAGCCGGGTCGATGCGGCGGTCGACGCCGTGGCCGAGGTCGGCAATCCGACCGTGGTCGCCACCCTGACCGTGGTCACCGCCCTGCTGCCGATGCTGTTCGTCTCCGGCCTGATGGGCCCCTATATGGCGCCGATCCCGGTGAACGCCTCGGCGGCCATGGTGTTCTCCTTCTTCGTCGCCGTGGTTATCGCGCCCTGGCTGATGGTCCGCTTCGCCCGCAAGACGCTCGCGGCCGGGGCCCACCACGACGAAGGCAAGCTCGGCGCGCTCTATCGCAACG
>JAYVDG010000574.1:0-3446 GCA_043749525.1 Phenylobacterium sp. | reverse complement strand
GCTGGTGGCGGTCGGGGTAGCGCTCATGGGGCCGGACGGTGCGGCGCCTTCACCCTACACGCAAGGCTCAGCTCGCCCAATAGCCCACGATGCGCTTCACCTCGGCGAGGTTGGGGTCGGCGATCTCGCGGGCCCGTTCGGCCCCGGCGGTGAGGATGCGGTCGATCTCGGCGGGATCGGAGAGCAGGCGGCGCATCTCGCCGCCGATCGGGCCCATGACCGAGACGGCGAGGTCCGCGAGCTTCGGCTTGAAGGCCCCGAAGCCCTGGCCGGCGAATTCGGTCAGCACGTCCTGGGCGGTGCGGCCCGCCAAGGCCGCGTAGACGCCGATCAGGTTCTGCGCCTCAGCGCGGCCCGCCAGATCGTCGAGCTTTTCCGGCAGGACGTCGGCGTCGGTGCGGGCCTTGCGGATCTTCTGGCTGATGGTGTCGGCGTTGTCGGTCAGGTTGATCCGCGAATTATCCGAAGGGTCGGACTTGGACATTTTCACCGCCCCATCGCGCAGGGACATGATCCGCGCGCCCGGACCTTGCGTCAGCGCGTCCGGCAGAGGGAAGAAGCCGGGCTGGCCGAAGTCGTTGTTGAATTTAGCGGCGATGTCGCGGGTCAGTTCCAGGTGCTGGCGCTGGTCCTCGCCCACGGGAACGTGGGTCGCCTTGTAAATCAGGATGTCGGCGGCCTGCAGCACCGGGTAGGTGTAGAGCCCGACGCTTTCGCGCTCCTTGTGCTTGCCGGCCTTGTCCTTGAACTGGGTCATCCGGTCGAGCCAGCCGACGCGGGCGACGCAGTTGAACACCCAGGCAAGCTCGGCGTGCGCCGGCACGGCGGACTGGGCGAAGATGGTGGCGACCTTGGGGTCCAGGCCGGTGGCCAGGTAGGCCGCGGCGATCTCGCGGACCTGATCCTTCAGCTTCGCCGGGTCCTGCCAGGCGGTGATGGCGTGCAGGTCGGCAACGAAGATGAAGGTTTCCATCTCGTGCTGCAGGCGCGCGAACTTCACGAGCGCGCCGAGATAGTTGCCCAGGTGCAGGTCGCCGGACGGCTGGACGCCGGAGAGCACGCGCGGCGTTCCTGCAAAGGAAGATTGGCCCGTGAAGGGCGCGGGAGCTTGGTCGGTCATGGGAATGGCTCTTCAGGAGTTTGGCGTGCGGGCGCAAGGCCCACAATTTTTGCTTTTGAATACGGGACAGCAAAAGCTGTCCCGGGGTGAGGTCGGGTCAGCCGATCAACGCCATCGCCAGTTTCTGAAGCCGCAGGTCATGGGCGGGAAAATACCGCGCCGGACGCGGTCAGGGCAAGCCCGAGACGACCGGGCCGGGCTCGCCACGGCTGCGCTTCAGGGCCGCGCGGGCCTCGGCTGGGGTGACGCCGCCGAACGCGAACAGCAGGACCGGATAGAGGAGACCACCCGCCAGGCAGACCAGCAGGACCGTGACCTCCTTGGCGTGAAGCGGCCCAAGCTTCAGGTGCGCCAGCGGCGCCTCCAGCACCGAGCGGAAGTGCGACGCCAGCGCCAACACCACGCCGAGGGTGAGGCAAGACAGGGTGACGCGGATCATCTTGCCTGAGGCGCGGGCAGTGGGGCGCCAGATATCGTCGCGATAGAGGCGATAGACCATCTGCGCGACCGTCAGCCACGAGGCCGCCGCCGTCGCCGCCGCGATGCCCGGGAAGCCGATGGTGAAGAACAGGCCGACGCCCAGCGCGATGTTCACCGCCACCGAGATCAGCGAATAGTTCATCGGCCGGCGTGTATCGCCCCGGGCGAAGAACGCCGGCTGCAGGATCTTGATCAGCACGAAGGCCGGTACGCCCCAGCCGTAGTGGAAGAGCAGCGCCGCCGAGGCGGTCGCGTCGCTGAGCGTAAAGGCGCCGCGCGCGAACAGGCCCTCCACCAGGTATCCGGGCATGGCCATCAGGGCGACAGCGGCCGGCAGGCTCAGCGCAAGGCCGAACACCACCGCCTGGTCCATGGCCGCGGCGGCGTCGCCATGATCCTTCTTCTGCAGCGCGGTCGAGAGCCGGGGCAGCAAGGCGACGCCAATGGCCACTCCTACCAGGCTGAGCGGCAGCTGGTAGAACCGCTCAGCGATGTTCATCCAGACCCGCATGCCGGCGACCTGGCTTGCCAGCATGGCGGAGATGAACAGGTTCACCTGGGTGGCGCTGGAGGCGATGACGCCGGGCACCATCCGGCGGACCAGGGCCTTCATGTCGGGCGTGAGTTTCAGGTGGCGCGGATGCACCCGTGCGCCGGTCCTGTAGGCTCCCCACCAGCAGAGCGCCGCCTGGCTGAGCCCCGCCACGATCACCGCGAAGGAGGCCGCGTAGGCCGCCCGCGTCGGGTCGCTCTGCGGCAGCACCGCGACCAGCATCACCACGTTCAACAGGGTCGGATAGAGGCCGTAGATGATGAACCGCCCGCGCGCCTGCAGGATGCCGGCGAACAGCGCGGCGATTACCACGCAGGGCAGGTAAGGCATGGTGATCTGGGTCAGGATCACCGCCAGCTTGAACTTCGCCGGATTGGTCAGGAAGCCGTAGCTGTAGACCCGCATCAGCCAGGGCATGGTGAGTTGGCAGGCGATGGTGATGGCGATCATCGCCGCCGCCATGGTGACCAGGGCGTCGCTGGCGAAGCGGTCCGCAGACTCTTCCCCATCCGCGGTCAGGCGCTTCGAATAGTCCGGCACGAAGGCGGCGGCGAAGGCGCCCTCGGCAAACATCCGGCGGAACAGGTTCGGGAAGGTGAGCGCGGTATAGTAGGCGTCGGCCGCGATGTTGCCGGCGCCGCCCAGCTTGGCGGTGATCACCAGGTCGCGGGCGAGACCCAGGAACCGGCTGATCAGCGTCAGGGCCGAATAGATCGCCGAGGAACGCAGCATGCCCGGCGCCTTCTTGAGCGGCGCGGTTCGCGGGGTCTTGGTCACGGAGGGTGCGTCTCGGGCGTTGGGGCGACTCGAAGGGGCGCAAACTAGCGTGGGATCGGCTGGGGCGCGCGCTGCAAATTGGCGCGCGGCCCCCGGTGCGGCTAGGCTTTGCCGATGTTCGACGCCTTCGTCACGTTCCAGGCCCGGCTGAAGCCCCGCGCCGTGGCGATCGTCACGCCCCGGCGGACCGCGACCTATGCGCAGCTGGAGGCCGACACCGACCGTTTCGCCTTTGGCCTGAGAGCCATGGGGATCGCCCCGGAACGCGGCGTCGTCTCCATCGCCATGGACGACGACTATCTGGGCCATGTGGTGTTCCTGGCCCTGGCGAGGCTGGGGGTCTGCTCCTCGCCCTCCTACGATGAGGCCGCGGACCTTCGGATCGCCGAGCGGGTGGTCCCAGACGGCGCGGCGGGGGGCGGCCCGCCACGGGTTCACCTGCCCCCCGACTGGGTCGCCGCGACCCTGGCGGCCGAGCCCGTTCCGTTCGAGGCGGTGCGCGGGCCGCCGGAGACC
>JAYVDG010000573.1:0-3454 GCA_043749525.1 Phenylobacterium sp. | reverse complement strand
GTGCGTCACCTGGCCCAGCCCCTCAATGGCCACGCCTGGCCCGAGCGCCCCACGCCCCAGCTCACCGGCGCCAATGACGGCCCGCAGCCGCTCTCGGGGATCAAGGTGCTGGACCTCGGCACCGTCATCGCGGGGGCCCACGCCGGCGGCGTCCTGGCCAATCTGGGCGCCGACGTCATCAAGATCGAGCCCATCGAAGGCGACCCCTTCCGCAGCAACGGCGGCGGCTTCATGGCCTATAGCCGCGGCAAGCGCGGGCTCGGCATCGACCTGAAGCAGCCGGCGGCCCGCGAGATGTTCTTCGACCTGGTGCGCGGCGCCGACGTCATCCTCGACAACTACCGCTTCGGGGTCCGCGAGCGCCTGGGTATCCACTATTCAGCCCTGAAGGCCATCAACCCGCGCATCATCTCCTGCTCGATCAACGCCTATGGCGACAAGGGCGCCCGCGCCGTGCTGCCGGGCTTCGACCCGCTGCTGCAGGCCGAGGGTGGCATGATGGCCGCGCAAGGCGGGGCAGGGGAGCCGATCCTCCACACCATCCCGGTCAATGACGTGGCCACCGCCGCCGTGGTGGCCTTCTCCATCATCGCCGCCCTCAACGCCCGTGAGAAAATCGGCGAAGGGCAGGAGATCTCCACCAGCCTGATGGCCCAGAGCCTGACCTTTCAGCAAGCCGAGGTCACCACCTATGACGGCCGGCCGGCCAACGATGTCGGCGCCCAGGACTGCCTGGGGGTGCGGGCCCTACACCGCTATTACAACTGCGCCGACGGCTGGATCGCCGTGGTCTGCGAGACGAGGGAAGAAGCCGACGCCCTCTGCGGCGTGCTTCGCGTGCCGGCGCTCGATGGCGCGCTCACCGCCCCACGCGACGGCCATCTGGCCCGCGCCCTGGAACTGGCCTTCGCCACCCGAACGCGCGACGGCGTCATCGAAGAGCTGCTGGCCCAGGGTGTGCCCTGCGCGCCGGTCCTGCGCGGCTATGAGGCCTTCGAGAGCGAGTGGCTGTGGGAGAACGACATGTTCGAGGTCTGGCGCCACCCGCGCCTGGGAGACATGCTCAGCGTGCGCGCCTATGCCGACTTTGCCCGCGGCGCCAGCGGTTTCCAGCGCCCGACCCCGGACCTAGGCCAGCACAGCGGCGACCTGCTGGAGGAGATGGGCTATTCGCCGGTGAAGATCGCCGAGCTGCTGTCGGCCGGCGCCATCTTCGGCCCCGCCGCCAACCTGGCCCACCTGCGCGACGGGGGCACGGCGCTGTTCACGCAATAGGCGACACCGCGCCGCATACACCGCTCCCCTAACCCGGCGGAAGTCGTCTATACCGACGCGCAAATCGCGAGGCGGACGGCATGATCGGAAAACTCAATCACGTGGGGGTCGCGACCCCCTCCATCGACGAGGCCGTGAAGGTCTACCGCGACCTGCTGGGCGCGACCTCCATCGGCGAGAAGTTCGCCCTACCCGAACAGGGCGTCTGGGTCTGCTTCGTCGACACCCCCAACAGCCAGATCGAGCTGATCGAGCCCTATGGCGAGGCCTCGCCGATCGTTAGTTTCCTGGCCAAGAACCCCTCGGGCGGTCAGCACCACATCTGTTTCGAAGTCCCCGATATCCTGATCGCCCGCGACGACATGCGCGCCAAGGGCGCCACGGTGCTGGGCACGGGAGAGCCCCGCATCGGCGCCCACGGCGTGCCGGTGATCTTCATCCATCCCAAGAACATGGGCGGCGTCCTGGTCGAGCTCATGGAAACCCCCAAGGAAGCGCACGGATGACCTGGTTCACGAGCTTTGCGATCTATCTGACCATCTGGTGGACGGTGCTGTTCGCCATCCTGCCGCTGGGCGTCGTCAGCCACGCCGAGGCGGGTATCGACAAGGGCGACGGCGGCGATCCCGGCGCGCCGGTCGATCCCAAGTTGAAGAAGAAGTTCATCACCACCACCTGGATCTCGGCGGTCGTCTTCGTCGTCCTGTGGCTGCTGCTGCACTTCCAGGTGATTCCGCTGCCCCGGCTGCCCTCCGGCCTGGGCTGATTGCTCACGGCGGCGGCGTCGCCCGGCGTCGGCGCTTAAAGATTGGGCGAAACGTATGCAGCTACCCGGGCGATGCGTAACGCCTTCGCCGGCCGGCGTAACTCGGGTTACCAAAAGACACATCGCGGGCAGCCGAAAAGCAGCTCGTGGCGTTTTCCCCGACGACGAGAAGGCCGCCCGCCTCCCTGGGCGGCGTTCTTTTCATCCAGCTTCGTTGCCAAGGTCCAAGCGCAACGGCTATCAGGGCCGTTGATCTGAACCTCGTCCGGGAATCTTCGCCAGATGCGTCTTTCGCGTTACTTCATGCCGACGCTTCGGGAAGCCCCCTCCGACGCCGTGGTGGTCAGCCACCAGCTCATGTTGCGCGCGGGCATGATCCGCCAGGAAGCCGCCGGTATCTACGCCTGGCTGCCGCTGGGCCTGCGGGTCCTGAAGAAGATCGAGCAGATCGTCCGTGAGGAAATGGACCGGGCCGGCGCCATTGAGGTGCTGATGCCCACCCTTCAGCTCGCCGACCTGTGGCGCGAGAGCGGCCGCTACGAGGACTATGGCGATGAGATGCTGCGCATCACCGACCGCCACAAGCGCGACCTGCTCTATGGCCCCACGGCGGAGGAGGTGATCACCGACATCTTCCGCGCCTATGTGAAGAGCTACAAGGACCTGCCCAAGAACCTCTACAACATCCAGTGGAAGTTCCGTGACGAGCGCCGCCCGCGCTTCGGCGTGATGCGCGGCCGCGAGTTCCTGATGAAGGACGCCTATTCCTTCGACGTGGACGAGGCCGCCGCACGCAAATCCTACAACCGCATGTTCATCGCCTATCTGAACACCTATGCCCGCATGGGCCTGAACGTGGTGCCCATGAAGGCCGACCCCGGCCCCATCGGCGGGGATCTCTCCCACGAGTTCATCATCCTGGCCGACACCGGCGAGAGCCAGGTCTTCTGCCACAAGGACCTGGTGGAGATGGGCGCGCCCGGCGACGTCGACTGGAACGGCGATCTCCAGCCTCTGGTGGAACAGCGCACCAACCTCTACGCCGCCACCGAGGAGATGCACGACGAGGCCGCCTTCGCCCTGGTGCCCGAGGACAAGCGCCTCTCGGCCCGCGGCATCGAGGTCGGCCACATCTTCTATTTTGGCGAGAAGTACTCCAAGCCCATGAAGGCCACGGTGGCCGGGCCCGACGGCCAGGACCGCCCGATCCACGGTGGCTCGTACGGCGTCGGCGTCTCGCGCCTCACCGGGGCGATCATTGAGGCCAGCCATGACGAGGCGGGCATCATCTGGCCCGACGCCGTAGCGCCCTTCGGCGCGGCGGTGATCAACCTGCGGCCCGGCGATGCGGCCGTCGATGAGGTGGCCGAAAACGCCTATCAGGCCCTGATCGCGGCGGGCAAGGATCCCCTG
>JAYVDG010000572.1:0-3457 GCA_043749525.1 Phenylobacterium sp. | reverse complement strand
TGCCGCGCGTCGGTCAAATATTCTGGGACGTCGAAGCTCCAGCCGGAATGCAGGGTGAGGCCTGCCTGCGCCAGCAAGCCAAGGATGTGTCCCGCCATGTCGAAGTCCCGCGCCGGCTCGGCGCGCAGGTCCTCCGGCAATTCGTCATCCCAAGCGTAGCGCGGCGAGGGCACGGGATTGAGCTGGATCAGCCAGCCGCCCGGCCGCGCCACACGGGCCGCGTCAAGGATGAAGTTGGTGGGGCCGCGCCGCGAGACGATCATGTCGACCGAAGCGTCGGGCATCGGGATGCGCGGCCGGCCGTCATTGGCGCCCGCGCTGGAGTTGGAGCAGATCAGCTCCACGTTGGTGAGCCCAGCCGCCTGGACGCGTTCGCCGGCGATGCGCACGAAGCCCTCGGAGAAGTCGTAGCCGACATAGCGGGCCACCTGGGGGGCGAACCGCAGCACGTCGGGGCCGTGGCCGCAACCGGCCTCCAGCACGGTCAGGTCCGGGGACAAGTAGCGCTCCACCAGCTGCGCATAAGCCGCCTCCCCATCATCAGCCCCGAGGGTCGAGACCCAGGGATAGAAGAAGCCGCCCTGCCCTTCCGCCAGCGCGTCCATGCGCTCGATGGCGTTCAGGGCGGCGTTCACTTGCGGCTCCGTTTGTAGATCTCATTGGGCCAACGCTTGTGGACCCAGAACCATTCGGTGGGCCGATCGCGGACGCGGTCCTCGATGAAGGCGTTCACCTTGCGCACGCCCGCGGCGATGTCCTCGTTGCGGTGGCCGGTGTTGGTCAGGCGGATCGGGTCGTGCACCACCACCTTGAAGCGGGCCTTGTGGGTGCGCTGCACCGACATGGGCTGCAACGGGATGTCGAAGCGCAGGGCGAAGCTGGAGGGGCCGGGGGCGGTGTAGCAGGTGACCCCGAACAGCGGCGCGGCCACCCCGCCGTTGAACTTCTGGTCATTCATCAGGGCGACGCATTCGCCGCGCGCCAAGGCCCGGATCAGTTCCCGCGCGCTCTCGGTCCCCTTGGGCGCGAACAGCCGCACGCCATAGCGGAACCGGCTGCGGCGGAAGCTCTCGTCCACATAGGGGTTGTTCATCGCCCGATAGGTAATCTGGCAGGTGATCCCGGCATGGACGATGGCGGCGGGCATCACCTCCATCGAGGAGAAGTGGCCCGAGATGAAGACCACGGATTCGCCGGTGTCGGCGATCTGCTTCAGCCGCTGGGCGTTCACCACCTCGACCCGGCTGGGGTCATTGATGATCTTGTCGAGGATCGGGAATTCCAGGGCCACCCGCCCCGCCTCGGCCCAGCTCTCGTCGGTGAGCAGGGCGATCTGCGCCTCGTCGGCCTGGGGAAAGGCGATCCGCAGGTTGGTCTGGACGACGTTGTGAGTGCTGGTGAGCGGCCCCAGCCGGCGGAACAGCCAGGCGCCGAAGTCCGACACCGAGTCGGTGGGGAACAGCCGCGCCAGACCCGTGACCAGGTCATAGGCGAGGGCCTCGAGCCGCCAGACGACGTGCTGGGCCAGGGAGGGTCGCGCTTCCGCCATGCCCTCTCCGTAACCGCCCCCTCTGATCCGCGCAACGCGAGCCGGAGTCTCCTGGCGCGCGACTTGCCCATTTCAGGCCAGACCGTCTCGCTTTGGGACGGGCGCCAACAGATACGAAGAAGGGGGCGGTGCATCCCATGGGTAACGACATCGACGTTCATCTTGGTAAGCGTCTTCGCCGGCGTCGCCGGCTTCTGGGCCTTACGCAGCAGCAACTGGCCGGCGCCTGCGGCGTGCGGTTCCAGCAGATTCAAAAGTACGAATGCGGCGCGAACCGCATTTCGGCCGCTCGCCTCTGGCAGCTCTCCGAAGCCCTCGAAGTGCCGGTCGGCTACTTCTACGACGGCCTCTCGGAACTGGCCCAGCGCGAACCGGCCAACGAAGGTGACGGCGGGGGCGAGATGTTCGCCCGCAAGGAAACCCTCGACCTGATCCGCGCCTACTACCAGCTCGGTGAGCGTCCGCGCCGCCGTCTGCTGGACCTCGCCAAGTCGCTCAACGGCGAACACGAGGCCGTCTAACTCCCCTTGCCTTAAGTATCTGGGGGGATATCGCGAGGGCGAGCGGCGGGATAAAGCGAGTACATGCTCGCTCCCGACCGTCTCGCTGCTCTCGACAGCTTTCTGATCGACCTGAACCGTGCCTCCGCCGCCGCCATCGCCCCGCTGTTCCGGGCCGATCACGGGCTGGAGGACAAGGGTACGGCCACCTGGTTCGATCCCGTCACCGCCGCCGACAAGGGCGCGGAGGCGGCCATCCGCAAGCTGATCACGCAGCACTATCCCGAGCACGGTGTGATCGGTGAGGAGTACGGCGAGGATCGTCCGGACGCCGAATTTGTCTGGGTGCTGGATCCGGTCGACGGGACGCGGGCGTTCATCGCCGGCCTGCCCGTCTGGACCACCCTGATCGCGCTGCGCCACAATGGCGCCCCGGTGCTGGGCTCCATCGGCCAGCCCTATATCGGCGAGCTCTATATCGGCCATGCCGGGGGCTCGCGCCTGCTGGCCCGCGGGACTGAGAAGGTGCTGAAGGTCCGCGCCTGTCCGAAACTGACCGACGCCATCATCGCCACCACCGATCCCGAGGCGTGCTTCAGCGGCGCCGAGCTGGGCGCCTGGACCCAGGTCCGCGCGGCCGCCAAGCTCGCCCGGCTGGGCTGCGACGCCTACGCCTACGCCATGGTGGCGGCGGGTACGATGGACATGGTGATCGAGGCCGGACTGAAGTCCTGGGATATCGAGAGCGCCATCCCCCTGATCGAGGGGGCTGGCGGCATCGTCACCGACTGGCGGGGAAATCCCGTGGGCCAGCACGGCGGACAGATCGTTATCGCCGGCGACCGGGCCTGCCTCGACGAGGCCCTGGTCGCCCTCAAGCGGTCAGCGAATAACTAGCTCTTCTTAGGCGCGGGCGCGGCAGGCTTAGCGGCGGGTTTGGCAGCCGGTTTCGCGGCGGGCATGGCGGCAGCCTTGGGCGCGGCCTTCGCGGCGGCAGGCTTGGCCGCCGGCTTCGGCGCGGCGGCTTTCGCGGCCGGCTTGCCGGCGGCCTTAGGAGCGGCAGCCTTGGGAGCGGCAGCCTTGGGAGCGGGCTTGGCGGCGGCGGGCTTCGCAGCGACCTTGGTCGGAGCCTTCGCAGGGGCAGGCTTGGCCGCGGGCTTCGCGGCTGTCTTCGGCGCGGCGGCCTTGGCGGGAGCCTCAGCCTTCTTGGCAGCCGCGGCCTTGGCGGGCGCCTTGGCCGGAGCGGGCTTCGCAGCCGGCTTGGCGGCAGCCTTGGGCGCGGCGGCCTTGGCCGGAGCCGCAGCCTTGACCGCCGGCTTGGCGGCGGGCTTCGCAGCAGGCTTCTTGGCCGCGGGCTTGGCGGCGGCCTTCGGTGCGCCGGCAGGCTTGGCGACAGCGGCCGGAGCAG
>JAYVDG010000571.1:0-9372 GCA_043749525.1 Phenylobacterium sp. | reverse complement strand
CCATTGCGCGCCGCCTTCCCAGACCCCGAGGGACCCAGTGGCTGATGGCGCGCGGGCTCGCCGCTTACAGTTGCGGGGGCAGCCCAGGTGTCTCACCTGAGTTCCCTTTTCATCTCCTCGCGGAGAACCTGTCGCAGGGGGGACTTACGGCGAAGGTGGGGGCGGGGTCAATGTGGGGGGTGATGAGTGCAACCTGGGACCTGCTAAGTGATGGCGGGCCCAAACCTCTCAAGCGCCAGCTCGGCGAACCGCAGCAAATCCTGGACAGTCCGACTGTAAAGGAGCACTCGCCCAGCCGGGGCGCGGCCGCGCCCTATTTCAGGGTCTTGAGATAGGCGATCAGGTCGTCCAGCTGGGCGGGGTTCTTCAGGCCGGGATAGGTCATGCGGATCCCCGGGATCAGCTTCTGCGGCCCCGGCAGGTAGGTGCGCAGGCGCGCCTCGTCCCAGACGCCGCCGGCCCCCTTCATGGCCTTCGAATAGGAAAAGCCCGGCAGGGTGGCGGTGGGCCGCCCCACCACGCCCCACAGGGTGGGGCCCAGGATCGGGGCCGCGCCCTTGGCCGCCGCGTGGCAGGTGGAGCACTGCTGGGAGAAGACCTGCTTGCCCTTCAGCGCGTCCCCGGCCAGGGCCGGCGAGGCGCCCGCCGCCGGGACCAGGAGCAGGGCGGCCAGGACCAGGGCGGGCAGGCGGCGCGGCGTCAGTAGGCGAACCATGTGAAGACCCTCAAGGTGTTGTTGTCCGACGCCCTGCCGCCGGCCCCGTCATAGTTGCTGCGGGCGCCGTCGAAGCGGTCGTACATCGTGTACTGGACCCCGGCGCGCATGTTGAAGCGCGGCCCCATGGGGGAGTCGGCGCCGCCGAACAGGGTGCCGTCCAGCTGCAGGCTGAGGCCCGAACTGTCGGGCTTGCCGGTGCGGCCGGTGTAGAGGACGGGGTCGGTCGAGCCCCAGGTGTCGAAGGCCTGCAGCGTCACCCCGTAGCGGTTGCGCAAGTAGTAGGAGGCGTCGGCCCGCAGGTCGGTCAGCGTGTTTCGGCTGTTGTCGGACAGGCCCAGGGCCTGGCTGGCGGCCAGGGTCTGGGTCTCGCGCAGCACCCGGCCGTTGAGGCTGAACACGTCGCTGTTGTCGAGGGTGCGCTGGTAGGAGACGTCGAGCCCCAGGTCGCTGTAGCGGTCGGTGGCGCCGGCGCTGCGGTCGCGCTCGGGATAGATGTCGGCGCGCATGCCGAACAGGCCGGCCTGGACCGTGGCGCCGCCGAGGCTATTCTGCACCGCGATGCGGCCGTAGGGGGCCAGGCCATGGATGTCGCCGGGCGCGAAGGGATCGGCGCCCAGATGGGTCAGGTTCCTGGAGCTGGGGGAGCCGTAGGCGCCGGCCTCGACATAGTAGGTGGAGTTGATCCAGGCGTAGCCGGTGAGGCCCAGGCTGGTCTGGGCGAGCGCCCCCGACAGCAGGGGGGCTGCGGCCGGAGACGGGGCCAGGCCGGAGCCGGTGTATGGGAAGCCCCAGGCCGGCAGGGTGTTCCAGACGTCCTGGTTGGTGGGGGAGTTGTTGAGGCTGAGTCCCAGCAGGACGTCGGCGTCGTGGACCTGGACATCGGTGGTGGCGCGCAGGTCGACATTGTCCCAGGCCCAGGCCTTGGCGATCCCGTCATAGGTGGTCTGGACGAAGGCCCCCAGGTGCGAGCCCAGGCCGCCGGCGAAGAACAGGCTGACCTGGTCGAGGGCGACGTTGTCGTTGGCCTTGAAGCCGTCGGCCGGGGGCTGGGCCTTGGCGGTGCGCAGATAGGAGGCCACCGCCATGGCCGCGAAGGGGGTGGTGAAGCCGCCGGAGCGGGCGGTGTAGCCGTGCAGCTTGAAGGACCGGCCGAAGGGGGTGAGCTGGGGTCCGAAGCCGCCGACGTGGCAGGCTTGGCAGGGCTGGCCGGTCTGGGCGGCGAAGGCCGGGACCGCGGCGGCCGGCGAGGCCCACAGGCCTCCCAGCAGGGCGCTGATCAGGACCAGGGCGCGCAGGCGCAGGGCTGGGGGCCAAGTATGGCCAAGGCTCTTCGTCACGTCGTCATCCCCAGATTGGTGGCGGTTTTTCGCCTGCCCCCACAGACGACGGGCGGCTCCGATCGCCTCAAAGGAAAATGCGGGCCGTAGTGAGATTGTTGACGGCGCGGGGCGCGGCCGGTCACTCTGGGCCATGCTGAGCCGTGACCCCGACGCTGTCCTGGTCCGTTTGCGCGACCTGGCCCTGGCCCTGCCCGAGACCGACGAAACCGTCTCGCACGGGATTCCGGCCTTCCGGGTAGCCGGCAAGATGTTCGCCTATTTCCGCCACGACCATCACGGGGACGGCATGACCGTGGTCTGTGTGAAGACCTCCGGCCGCGACGAGCAGGAGATGCTGATCGAGGCCGACCCGGAGGTGTTCAGCAAGCCGGCCTATCTGTGGCCCTCGGGCTGGGTGGGGATGAGCCTGGTGGACTGTGACTGGGCGCATGTGGCGGGGCGGATGGAGACCAGCTGGCGGTTGGCCGCGCCGAAGAGGTTGGTGAAAGACTGATCCTTCTCCCCTTGCGGGAGAAGGTGGCCGGTCGGCGACCGGTCGGATGAGGGGTCACGCTCCCCCGTCCGCGCGAATGGCGAGGCTCTAACCCGATAGGCCGGTGCGACCCCTCATCCGTCGGGCCTTCGCCCGACACCTTCTCCTGCAAGGGGAGAAGGGCGCTTGGTTGTCGAGGCGTTGCTGGGTTACGATCCCTCCCAACGAGATCAAAGGGAGAGCACCATGTTCACCGACATGCGCCAGGGGACCCAGGAGCACTGGAAGGTGATCGGCGCCGGGCATCGCGTCCATCAGCAGACCACCGCGCCGATGCAGATCATGGACACCCTGCGCCGGCTGGAGCCCATGGAGCTGGGCTTCGCCGCCAACCAGCTGACCCACAGCCTGATGGCCGGGACGCTGGCGCGGCGCGACGGGGCCACCGACGAGGAGGTCGTGGCCGCCCTGTGCCACGACATCGGCAAGGTGCTGTCGATCCCCAACCACGGGCCGATCGCCGCCGAGATGCTGAAGCCCTACGTCAGCGACGACATCTACAAGGCCATCTACTGGCACCAGGATTTCCAGGGCGCCTACTATTACGAGTTCATGGGCAAGTCGGGCACCCTGCGGGAGAACTTCCGCGAGGAGAGCTGGTACGCCATGGCCGAGAAGCTGGTGGACCGCTGGGACGCCCCGGCCTTCGACCCCGGCTTCGACGTCGACAGCCTGGAGAGCTTCGAGGACCAGGTGGTGAAGGTGTTTTCCTCGCCGAAGCGCTAGCTGAACGTCCCCGCATAGGTCGCGCGCAGCAGGTTCTTCTGCACCTTGCCCATGGCGTTGCGGGGCAATTCGTCCACGAAGAAGATGCGCTTGGGCGCCTTGAAGGCCGCCAGTTTCTCGCGCGCCGTGGCGATCATCGCCGCCTCGTCGCCGGACCCGATCACCACGGCGGCCACGGCCTCGCCGAAGTCGGGGTGCGGCAGGCCGATGACGGCGCTCTCGGTGACGCCCTCCAGCTCGTCGAGGATCAGCTCGATCTCCTTGGGGTAGACGTTGTAGCCGCCGCAGATGATCAGGTCCTTGGCGCGGCCGGAGATCCAGACGCGGCCGTCGGGGTCCTGGCGCCCCACGTCGCCGGTCATGAAGTAGCCGTCGCCGGTGAAGTCCTCGGCGGTCTTGTCGGGCATCCGCCAGTAGCCGGAGAAGACGCTGGGGCCCTTGATCTCGATGACGCCGGTCGCCTCGGGGCCGCCGATGCGCAGGGCTACCCCCGGCAGGGGATAGCCGACGCTGCCGGCGATGCGGTCGCCCACCAGCGGGTTGGTGGTGATGATCACCGCCTCGCTCATGCCGTAGCGTTCCAGGATCGCCTGCCCGGTGCGGGCCTCGAACTCGGCGAAGGTCGACTCCAGCAGCGGGGCGGAGCCGCAGATGAACAGGCGCATGTGGGCGGCGGCGTCTCGCGTGAAGCCGGGGTTGGCCAGCAGGCGGGTGTAGAAGGTGGGCACGCCCATCATCACCGTGGACCGCGCCAGACCGGCCAGGACGGCTGCGTCCTCGTACTTGGCCAGCCAGACCATCGGCGCGCCCGACAGGAAGGCGCAGTGCAGGGCCACGAACAGGCCGTGGACGTGGAAGATCGGCAGGGCGTGCAGCAGGACGTCGGCCGGGGTGAAGCCCCAGGCCTCATGCAGGGCCGTGGCGTTGGCGTAGAGCGCCGCGTGGGTCAGCATCGCCCCCTTGGACCGGCCCGTGGTGCCGCTGGTGTAGATGATGGAGGCCAGGTCGTCGTCGGCGCGGGGGACCGTGGTGGCCAGCGGCGCGTGGGTGGTGGCCTCGGCGTAGAGCGCCACGGCGTCGGCCACGAACAGCGCCGGCTCGGCGTCGGTGAGGAAGTACGCCACCTCGCTGGCGGTATAGGCGGTGTTGAGCGGCAGGAAGACGGCGCCGGCTTTCAGGGTGGCCAGGTAGAGCATGACGGCTTCCGGCGTCTTCTCGGTTTGCACCGCCACCCGGTCGCCGGGGACCACGCCTTTCGAGATCAGCAGGCTGGCCAGGCGGCCGGCGCCGGCCTCCAGCTCGCCATAGCTGATCTGGCCGTCCGGCAGCAGGAAGCAGGGGGCGTCGCGGTCGGCGGGGAAGCGGGCGGCAAGGCGATCGTAAAGGTTCATGGGCTCAACCTAACGCGAGAGCTTAAGGTGGCGAAATGATCCTAGGCATAATCCAGGCGCGGATGTCGTCGAGCCGGCTGCCGGGCAAGGTGCTGGCCGACGTCTGTGGCATGCCGATGCTAGGCCGCCAGGCCGAGCGGCTGCGGCGCTCGCGGCGGATGGACGAGCTGGTGCTGGCCACCAGCGACCAGGCCAGCGACGACGCGGTGGCCGACTATGCCGCGCGGCTGGACCTCACCGTGGTGCGCGGCGACCTGGAGGACGTGCTGGGGCGGTTCGGATTGGCCCTGGAGGCCTTCCCAGAGGCGGCCACGGTGGTGCGGATGACCGCCGACTGTCCGCTCACGGACTGGCGGGTGCTGGACGCGGTGATCGACGCTCAAGCGGCGGCGAAGGCCGACTACGCCAGCAACACGCCGGAGGTCCGCACCTATCCCCACGGCCTGGATGTCGAGGTGATGACGGCGGCCGCCCTGCGCACCGCCCTCTTCGAGGCCACCGACCCCTACGACCGCGAACACGTGACGCCGTTCCTCTACCGCAACCCCCGGCGCTTCCGGATCGAGTCGATCTCCCAGGCCCCGTCCCTCGCCCACCTGCGCTGGACCGTGGACCATCCGGAGGACCTGGACTTCGTGCGCCACGTCTACGGCGCGCTCTATGCCGACAACCCCGACTTCGCCATGTCGGACATCGCGGCCCTGAACTGGAACAGCTCCAAGGCGGTCTGATCGCTCGTCAGTAGGCCATCAAGCTGTCCAGCCCCAGCAATTCGGGGAGGCTCGCAATATCCTTGGCGGCCCGAACCTGCGCGAGCAGCGGCGCCAGAACATTGTCGGACTCGTCATACTGGCCGTAGTCCTCAGGGAAGGCTTCCAACGAGGCGCATGCTCGCGCCTGCACCTCACGAAGCGACAGCGGCTCGAGCGTCTCTAGTTCAAGCTCGACGCGGGACTGTGGTGTGGAAAGCAGCCTTGAGATCGCCCAGGACAGCCAGGATTCCGCGCGTCCGGTCCGGGTTGCCGACCGGACGACCCACCGTCGACCCTTGGCGTCCACCAGTTCCATGCCGACGTGCATGTTGTCCTTAAGCGCCTTAGGCCCACACGATGTAAGGATGTTCAGGTCTGGGAATGCCCAAATCTCAAGATCCGGCGTGAAGCCCAGAACCGGAAAGTCAAATCCCGCATCCGCCGTTTTCATCTGCGCCCCAAAAATGTGGAACGTATGGTGAACTACGAATCCACGTGGGGGGGGTAACGACCACAATCAGCGCCCCGCGCACCTCTCGCGCTATCTGGTGGAGTTCGATTTCCGCTACTCGAACCGCTCGGGGCTCGGGATCACCGACTCGATGCGGGCCCAACAAGCCGTGCGCGGCGTGGTCGGCAAACGCCTGACCTATCGACAGCCTCGTCAAGCCGCTTAGCCGGAAGCAGAAAGTTCGGAAGATCCGATCTCTGCGGCGGAATGCTAAGCTTTCTTCGGACTCTTAGGTTGCGGCGTCCTAGGCTGCGGTGGGGCGGCAAGCATGCGCTCGACCACTTCGTCGCGGCGGCGGGCGGCCTCTTCCTCGATGCGCTCGTCGCTGACCTCAAGGGGGAGGTATGGTCGGTCAAAAAGGCATCTCCATTGGAGGCAAGCCAAAGGGGCTCAAACGCCCGCGCGAGGCTCACGAGCTAACGTTTCCAGAAGCCGTGGAGCTGGGAGAGTTGCTCCTGATCGAAGAGGATCTCAAGTCCTCAATAGGTTCATTGCCTACCCTCCATGCCCAATAACCTAAGAGCGGCGGCGGACCTGTTGACGCCCCCTTCTGCGGATCTCTGTGGCGTGATGCGATTATTCAGTTCCTCGTGTGTATCGACCACAAGAAGGGTCTGAAAACGGATGAGGTGTATGACGGCGTAAACGGCGCACAGGACTACATGCGCTGGCTACGGTCTGTGCGCGACGCGTTCGTGGGGCACTCGTTTGGGCCTATGCGGCAATTCTCCGTGGCGGCGGTTCCGGGCAAGCTGCGCCGCCCGCATCAGCTTCTCCACGCAGTAATGATCTACAGCTGTCCGGGGGACGCGGCTGCGGTCGAGCAGCTTGCCAAGTTCGTCGAGATCGCGAGGCGGGTTGCTGAGGAAAGGGTCGAGGCAGCACGGAAGGATGTTGCTGTGAAGCTCCGGACGATGACCGCAGCGCAGGTTCGCGCCATGCCGTTGTCAGCAATGTCCGCGCCGGAGCCAGATGAACTCCTGTGGACGCGGAGCCAGTTCAAGGCAGCACACGCCGGATCGCCACCGCCAGCTCGGGCACGTTCAAGGCGTCAAAGACCCTAAGCTCCTCGAACCGCCCCTCGCTCAAATCTACCGCGCCGGGCGACTGCCGCCGGCAGCTCCGCCACAAACGCCGTAACCGGTGGGTCGATCTTTGCTTCTTGGGCATCGTCTCTTCCTTTCAAGAGACGGCTCCTAGGCAATTGAGTGTCACCAGCCCGCCTCACGGTATCTAAATACCGTATCCGGTTTGGTATCTCAGGTGCATAAGCGCCTCGTGTCGTAAAGAACAAACCAAGAACTTTGCCGATCCAACCGATCACCCAGTTGTTCGAGCGACAGTGGCCCTAGATCACAAACCCCCGCGCCCGAAGGCGCTCGACGCTGATGTCGCGGACCTTGGCCCAGTCGGCGGCCAGGAGGCCAAGACCCACCACGTCGTGGCCCCGTCCACCCTTCCAGATGTGGTCGCGCCAGAGGGCTTCGCGCTGGAAGCCGAAGGACTCGTGCATCTTCCAGACCGCCTCGTTCTCCAGCAACACCTCGCAGCAGAGCTTGTTGAGGGCCAGGTCGCGGAACACGTGGTCGAGGACGAAGACCTCGACGAAGGCGCCGACCCCTTTGCCGCGCACCGAGGGGCTGGCGAGGTAGTAGGCCCAGGAGGCCTTGCGGTTGGCGGGCGAGATGTCGGCGAGGTTGGCGAGGCCCACCGGCTCGCCGTCCAGTTCGATGATCCAGTAGCGGCGGCTGACGTCACCCGCGATCCCGGCGAACCAGCGGTTGTGCTCGGGGCGGGTGATCTCGTGGTCGGAATACATCCAGCGCGCCACCTCGGGCAGGTTGCGCCAGGCCAGCAGGCGGTCGCTGTCGTCGGGGGTCAGGTCACGCAGGCGGACGGTCATGGCGTCTCCGGGGGGTCGCGCGCTAAGATCGCGCAAAACGCCGAGGGGGCAAACCATGGTTGCAGGCCATATCGAGCGCGTGAAGCGCGACGGCTACACGATCGTCGAGAACGCCATCCCGGCCGACCTGATCGCGGCGCTCGCCGACACCCTGCTGCGGCTGGAACGCGACCTGGACGCCAGGCCGGCCATGAACGGCTTCGAGGGTCACAAGACGGTGCGGATCTACAATCTGCTGGTCCACGATCCGGTCTTCGCCCAGGTCCCGGTTCACGCCGCCGTCCTGCCCATAGTCGCGGGCGTGCTGGACGAGGGCTGCCTGATCTCCTCGCTCTCCTCAATCGCCATCGATCCGGGCGAGCGCGCTCAGCCCATCCACGCCGACGACCAGGTGATCCCGCTGGTCAAGCCGCACGCGCCGCTGGTCTGCAACTCCATGTGGGCGCTCACCGACTTTACGCAGGCCAATGGCGCGACCCGGCTGGTCCCCGGCAGTCACCTGAAGCCCAACCCGGAGTATGGCGGGACCTATGAGACCATCGCCGCCGAGATGCCCAAGGGCTCGGTGCTGATCTGGGACGGGGCCCTGTGGCACGGCGGCGGGGCCAACCAGACCGACACGCGGCGCACCGGCATCGCCATGAACTATTGCGCGGGCTTCGTGCGCCAGCAGGAGAACCAGCAGCTGGGCATCCCGCCGGAGATGGTGCGGGGGTTCGAGCCGCGGCTGCAGGAGCTGGTGGGCTACGGCGTCTATCGCGGCCTGATCGGTCACATCGACAAGCAGAGTCCGGCCCAGCGGCTGACAGGTGGGACCAAGTTCCAGTCGATCTGGGATCGGTAGGCGGCCGCGACCGTCCGACGGTGAAGGCCCTACCGCAGTGACGCGTTGAGCCGTTCCAGCACCTTCGACCCCGGGATCAGTTCGCCGTCGGTTAGGGCGTTCAGCGGGGTCTCCACCGTCTCCAGGCCCTCGTGCAGGTCCTCGGCCTTGGGGTCGACATAGAGCAAGCCGGTGACCACCTCGCCCTGGGCCTGGCGGCTGGCGAGGTAGGCCATGGCCGAGATGCGGTCGGTGGGGTCGTAGTGCTCGGCCAGCTTGTGCAGGTTGAGCACCGAGCCGTCGTGCTGGGTGACCAGGGTGTTGGTCCCCGGCTCGTAGTCCACGTGGATCGCCTCGCGCGGCACCACGAAATCCAGGGTGTTCACCGCCTCGTTGTGATCGCGGACATAGTCGAAGCTCTTGGTGGAGCCGGCGTGATTGTTGAACTGGATGCAGGGGCTGATGCAGTCGATGAAGGCCGAGCCCTGGTGGCTGAGCGCGGCCTTGATCAGCGGCACCAGCTGGGCCTTGTCGCCGGAGAAGGAGCGGGCGACGAAGGTGGCGCCCAGCTGCAGGGCGACGCTCACCAGGTCGATGGCGCTGTCGTGGTTGACCACGCCCTTCTTGGACTTCGAGCCCTTGTCGGAGGTGGCGGAGAACTGGCCTTTGGTCAGGC
>JAYVDG010000570.1:0-3474 GCA_043749525.1 Phenylobacterium sp. | reverse complement strand
AACTCGCAAAAGCCGAGGCCGCCGTCAAAGTGTAGAACCTTAAATCTACGCAATAATTGTTCTTCCAACGGCGATAATCCGCCAACTGCTCGCAATGCGAGCGCGGAATTGACCTATTTGTTAGAAAACCTATCCGCAGAACGCCTCAGAATGAACTCTCTGTCTGTCGTGGCCCCGACTCGGAAGCCGTATTCCCCGATCTTTTCGAAACCGGCCCGCTGATAGAACCGCTGCGCCCCATGATTTTCCGACCACACACCGATCCAAAGGTCGCGGGGGTCGCCGTCCTCCATCCAGGCCATGGTCTGCGCAAATAGGCGTCCGCCGAGGCCGCCGTTCTGGAAGGCTTCGAGCAGGTAGAAGCGCTTAAGTTCGCGACAACTTGATGTGACCTCCGCATGCGGAAGCTCGCAGGGACCGCACTGGGCGTAGCCGATGGCCTCGCCCGGGGCTTCCACCAGCCACAGCGCCTTGGCCGGGTCGGCGAGGTCGGCCGTCATCGCCGCGACATTGTAGGCGTCCGCCAGGAAGGCCGCGAGGTCGCGGGGGTCGTAGAGATGGGCGAAGGTGTCGCTGAAGGTCCGGGCGGCGAGAACCGACAGGACCGGGGCGTCGGCGGGCCCCGCTCGGCGGATGATGATCTCGGACATTCGGCTCGCAGGCTTTTCGGGGTTAGGATCGATTCTGATGACTGTCGCGCTCTACACCCATGCGGACATGCTCGACCACCGCCCGGGCGCCAACCACACCGAGCGGCCCGAACGGCTGACCGCCGTGATCGACGCGCTGAGCGACGCCTCGGACCTTGATCTCGAACCCCGCGACGCGCCGCTCGTCGAGCCGAGCGATCTCGCCCGGGTCCACCTGCCCATGTACGTCCAGGCCATCTTCGAGGCCGCGCCGCGCCAGGGGATGCTGATGCTGGACGAGGACACCTACATGTCGCCGGGCAGCCTGAACGCCGCGCGCCGCGCCGCGGGCTCGGTGGTCCAGGCGGTGCGGGACGTGGCGGCGGGCCAGCAGAGCCGCGCCTTCTGCGCCGTCCGGCCGCCCGGCCATCACGCCGAGCCGCACAAGCCGATGGGCTTCTGCATCTTCTCCAATATCGCGGTCGCCGCCCGGGTCGCCCAGTCCTGCGGATTGAAGCGGATCGCGGTGGTGGATTTCGACGTCCATCACGGCAACGGCACCCAGGCCGCCTTCGCCGGCCATCCGGACCTGTTCTTCGCCTCGGTGCAGCAGTGGCCGATGTGGCCCGGCACCGGGCACCCGGACGAGTCGGTCCCCGCCAACATCAAGAACGCCGTGGTCCCGCCCGGCGCGCCCGCGGAGGAATGGCGCAAGGCCTTCGAGAGCCTGATGCCCCATGTCGACGCCTTCGCCCCTGACCTGATCCTGATCTCGGCCGGTTTCGACGCCCACGCTTATGACCCGGTGGGCGACGCCTTCCAGAACCTGGAGGCGTCCGACTTCGACTGGGCGACCCGGGCCATCGCCTCGGTGGCCCGCAAGCACAGCCAGGGGCGGATCGTCTCCTCCCTCGAGGGCGGCTACGGCCTGGAGGCCCTGGGCCGCTCTGCCCTGGCCCATGTTCGGGCGCTGTCGGACACCTAACCTCGTTGCCCCGTTGCGAGGCGCATCGGGGCTCTCTAGGTTGGCTCGCTCACCTCCAGGAACCGACATGGCCGACGCCACTGACATCGATGGGCTTTCGTTCGAGCTGGCCCTGGCGGAGCTCGAGAAGATCGTAGCCCAGCTGGAGTCCGGCCAGGCGCCCCTGGAGCAGTCCATCGAGCTCTATGAGCGCGGCGCCAAGCTGAAGGCCCACTGCGAGTCCCGTCTGGAGGCCGCCCGCCTGCGGGTGGAGAAGATCGTCATGGGCGCCGACGGCGCACCGGGAGTCGAGGCGGCGGACTTCAGCTGATGGCTGACCTCGCCTACCGCGTGACCGAGGCCGCCGACCTGGTCACCGTCGCGCTGGACGAGCTGCTGCCCCGCGCCGAAGGCCCGGAGGCCCGGCTGACCGAGGCCATGCGCTATGCGGCGCTGGGACCGGGCAAGCGGCTGCGACCCTTCTTCGCCATCGAGACCGGCAAGATGTTCGACCTGGACGAACGTCCGGTGCTGCGCGCCGCATGCGCCGTGGAGTGCGTCCACGCCTACAGCCTGGTGCATGACGACCTGCCAGCCATGGACGACGACGACACCCGCCGGGGCCGGCCCACCGTGCACGTGGCCTAGGACGAGGCCACCGCCATCCTGGCCGGCGACGCGTTGCAGACCGCCGCCTTCGAGATTCTCGCCCATCCCGACACCCACAAGGACGGCAATGTCCGCTCCGAGATGGTCGTGCGCCTGGCCCAGGCCTCGGGCGCCCGGGGCATGTGCGGCGGACAGATGATCGACCTGCTCGGCGTCCGCGACGACCTGGGCGCGGTGGCCCGCATGCAGCGCCTGAAGACCGGGGCCCTGATCGCCGTGGCCTTTGAGCTGCCGTTGATCATGGCCCATGCCGGGGAGGGGGAGCGTCACGCCCTGATGGGGTTCGCCCAGGACCTGGGGTTAGCCTATCAGATCGTCGATGATCTGCTGGACCACGACGGCGACGACGCCGTGCTGGGCAAGAAGGCCGGCAAGGACGCCGCCAAGGGCAAGGCCAACTACGTCACCCTGCTGGGCGCCGACGCCGCCCGCGAACGTTTGAATTTGCTGATCGAGCAGACCAAGGCGCACCTTGATCCCTTCGGTCCGCGGGCTGAATTCCTGCGAGCCAGTGTGGATTTCGTGCTAGAGCGCCGAAACTGATTTCAAGAGATTTGTCCGCGTAACATGCCGCCAAACACGCCTCTGCTCGACAAGGTCGCCTCGCCCGCCGACACGCGTGGGTTCAATGCTTCGGAACTGAAGCAGCTCGCAGACGAACTGCGCGCCGAGATGATCGATGTCGTGTCCCAGACCGGCGGCCATTTCGGGGCGGGCCTGGGCGTGGTCGAGCTGACTGTGGCCCTGCACCATGTCTACCAGACGCCGGACGACATCCTGATCTGGGACGTCGGCCATCAGGCCTATCCTCACAAGATCCTCACCGGCCGCCGCGACCGCATTCGCACCCTGCGCCAGGGCGGCGGGCTGTCGGGCTTCACCAAGCGCAGCGAGAGCGAATACGACCCCTTCGGCGCGGCCCACGCGGCCACCTCGATCTCGGCGGCGCTGGGCTTTTGCGCGGCGCGCGACGCCAAGGGCCGCGACAACCGCGTCGTGGCGGTGATCGGCGACGGCTCGATGAGCGCGGGCATGGCCTATGAGGCGATGAACAACGCCTGCGAGACCACGGGCCAGCTCACCGTCATCCTCAACGACAACGACATGTCCATCGCCCCGCCCGTCGGCGGGATGAGCGCCTATATGGCCCGGCTGGTGTCCGGCGGCGGCTATCAGTCCCTGCGCCACCTGGGCAAGTCGATGGCCCGGGTG
>JAYVDG010000569.1:0-3476 GCA_043749525.1 Phenylobacterium sp. | reverse complement strand
GAGGCCATTTTCGTGATGGCCGTCGGACGCGCTACTCGGCGGCGTTGGCGACGCGGGCCTTTTCAGCCTCTTCGAAGGTCTCGATGCGCCGTGCCGTGGCCAGTGGCGACCTCGTGAAGCGGGCCAGCAGGTTGTAGAACACCGGCACGACGAACAGCGTCACCAGGGTGGCGAAGATGGCCCCGAAGAAGATGGTGACGCCGATGGTCTTGCGGCTCTCGCCGCCGGCCCCGCCCCAGACGATCAGCGGCACGGCCCCGGCCGCGGCCGCGATCGAGGTCATGATGATGGGCCGCAGGCGCAGGGACGCGCTCTCGATCACCGCCTCGCGGATCGACAGGCCGTCGTCGCGAAGCTGGTTGGCGAACTCCACGATGAGGATGCCGTTCTTGGCGGCGATGCCGACGAGAATGATCAGCCCGATCTGACTGTAGGTGTTGATGGTGGAGCCCGCGACCAGCAGGCCGAACAGGCCCCCCAGCACGGCGACCGGTACGGTCAGCATGATGACCGCCGGGTGGATCCAGCTCTCGAACTGGGCGGCCAGGACCAGGAAGACCAGCAGCAGGGCCATGCCGAAGGCCAGGCCCACGGCGCCGCCCGCCTCAAGATAGTCACGCGCCGTGCCGCCCCACTTCACCGTGGTGCCGGGGTGCTTGGCGACCTCGGCCTGCAGGAAGTCGACCGCCTCGCCCACCGTATAGCCGGGGTTCAGCTGGACGCTCAGCGTGATGGCGCGCAGGCGATCGACACGGGCCCGGTCGGGGGTGTCGCCGCGCACGTGGGTGCTGACCACCGAGGACAGGGGCACGGTGGCCCCAGAGCCGGTACGGACATAGAGGTTGGCCAGGTCGTTCTCATTCTGGCGGTTGGCGCGGTCGGTCTGCAGGATGACGTCGTATTCCTGGCCGTCGCGGATGTAGGTGGTTACCTTGCGCGACCCGAACATGGTCTCCAGGGCGCGGCCCACCGACTGGGCCGAGACGCCGAGCGTCGCGGCCTTGTCGCGATCCAGGTCCACCAGCAGGCGTGGCGAGGTCGGCTCATAGTCAAGGCGCGGACGGGCCATGCCGGGATTGGACTGCACGGCGGTCATCAGCGGGCGGATCAGGGCCTCGATCTCGGGATACTCGTTGCCCACCACGATAAGGTCGACATTGCCGCCGCCGCCGCCAGGGCCACCGCCGCCGCGCTGCAGGCTTGGGCGGACCGAGGCGATCGCGCGGATGGCGGTGATCTTTGAGAAGTCCTTGTTGAGTTGGGCGGCCAGGTCCTGGGAGCTGATCTTATGCTTGGCGTCGTCGGGCAGCGCGGCGTTGGCGTTGCCGGTGTTGAACTGGTTCTGGCCGAAGCGCGGCACGCCCAGGGTGTAGCGGTTGATCGTGCCGTCCTTCAGCAGGGCCTCGAGGCGGGCCTCCACCTGCTTGGCGGCCGGCAGGGTGTAGTCGTAGCCGGCCCCTTCCGGCCCCTGGATGCTGATGTCGACGCGTCCGCGGTCCTCGTTGGGCACCAACTCGCGCGGCAGCACCTTGAAGAGCGCAAAGGCCATGACCGCCAGCACCGCCACCAGGCTGACGGCCGCCACGGAGGCGGCGCGGCGGCCCAGCAGGCTGTCGAGCGAGGCGTGGTAGGAGTTGCGCAGCCGGCTCATGCCCGCGTCCACGCGCCGGGCGATGAAGCCCTCGCCATGGGCCGGGCGCAGCAGCTTCGATGCCAGCATCGGCGACAGGCTGAGCGCCAACAGGGCCGAGAAGGCCACCGCGGCGGTGATGGCCACGGCCAGCTCCACGAACAGCTTGCCGATATAGCCCGGCAGGAACATCAGCGGCGCGAACACCGAGATCAGCACGATGGTCGTCGCGACCACGGCGAAGAACACCTGCCGCGCGCCGCGTTGGGCGGCGACCACGGGGGGTTCGCCCTCGTCCACCCGGCGTTGGATATTCTCCACCACGACGATGGCGTCGTCCACCACCAGGCCGATGGCCAGCACCAGGGCCAGCAGGGTCAGCAGGTTGATGGAGAATCCGAGCGGGGCCAGGATGATGAAGGTCGACAGGATGCAGATCGGGGCCACGATCGAGGGGATCAGGGCCGCGCGCCAGGTGCCCAGGAAGATGAAGTTCACCAGGGCCACCAGCCCCAGCGAGATCATCATGGTGATCCAGACTTCCTGGATGGCGTGCTTGGTGAACACGGTGAAGTCGACCGCGATCTCCAGCTTGGTGCCCTTGGGCAGCGATTTGTTGATCTCGGGCAGCTGGTCGGAAATCCCCTTGGAGATCTCCAGGTCATTGGCCTGAGACTGGCGGGTGATGGCGATGCCGACCATGTCGCGGCCGTTGGAGCGGAAGGTGCGGCGGCGTTCGTCGGCCCCCTCCTCGATCCGCGCGATATCCCCCAGCCGGGTGACATAGGCGTTCTGGCCCTGGCTGGTGGCGGCCACGGCGCCATTGGCGCCGGCCGTGGTGCCAAGCGACCCGGACGAGCCCGCCACGCTGGTGGAGGTGGCCGCGGCCCGGGCGCCCGAGGTGACCGGAAGCTGCTTGAACTGGTCGGGGGTGGAATAGCCGCGGGCGACGCGGATGGTGAAGTCCTTGGCGGGAGCCTCGAGGGCGCCGGCCGGCAGCTCCAGATTCTGGGCGTTCAGCGCGCTCTCGACATCGTCGACGGTGATGCCGCGCGAGGCCATCGCCTTGGGGTCGAGCCAGATGCGCATCGAGTAGAGCTGGCTGCCGCCAAGGTTCACCTGGGCCACGCCCGGGATCGTCGAGATCCGCTCCACCAGATAGCGGTTGGCATAGTCGGACAGCTGCAGCCGGTTCAGGGTCGTCGACGAGAAGGCCAGGAACATGATCGGCGAGGCGTCGGCGTTAGCCTTGGCGATCTGCGGCGGGTCGGCCTGCTGAGGCAGCTGCGAGGTCACCCGGCTGACAGCGTCGCGCACGTCATTGGCGGCGGTGTCGAGGTCACGGTCCAGCGTGAAGGACACGTTGATCCGCGAGGTGCCGTCCCGCGACGACGAGTTCACCCGGTCGATCCCCTGGATGCCGGCCACCTGGCGCTCGATCACCTCGGTGATCCGCTCCTCAACCACTTCGGCCGAGGCGCCGCGATAGGTGGTGGAGACCGAGACCACCGGCGGATCGACGCTGGGCAGTTCGCGGACCGACAGCGAGGTGAAGCAGGCCAGGCCCACCACGCACAGGATGATCGCCGCCACCGCGGCGAGCACCGGGCGGCGGACGGAGATATCGGAGAGCATCATGCCGCTGGACGGCGGGCGGCTCGGCCCGCTCCCTGCGGCTTGCCGCCCGGACCGTGGGCGCCGAGCGGCTTCACGGGCTGGTTTGGCTGGATCTTGTTGAGGCCGTCACCGACGATGCGGTCGCCGGCGGCGACTCCGTCCTTCAGTTCTACGAATCCGTCCTGGCTCACGCCAGTGACCACCGGCCGCTGCTCGGCCACGTTCTTGC
>JAYVDG010000568.1:0-3479 GCA_043749525.1 Phenylobacterium sp. | reverse complement strand
CAACCTTGCGCCAAAGACCGCGCGGCGGATTCGCGAGGACGGGAGCGACGAGGAGGTGACACTTGATCTGATCCAGGTTGGCGATCGGCTTCGAGTGCGTCCCGGGGAGAAAATCCCAGTGGACGGTGCGCTCACCGAGGGCCGCGCGTCGATCGATGAGTCCCTGGTCACCGGGGAGTCCATGCCGGTGACCAAGGAGACTGAAGGCAAGGTCATCGCCGGGTCTCTGAACAAGACCGGCTCATTCATCATGCGAGCCGAGAAGGTGGGCGCCGACACGTTGTTGTCGCGCATCGTCCAGATGGTCGCCGAGGCGCAGCGCAGCCGCGCCCCGATCCAGCGACTGGCTGACACCGTGGCGGGCTGGTTCGTGCCCGCGGTCATCGCCGTCGCGCTGCTCGCAGGTCTGATCTGGGCGCTGGTCGGTCCCGAACCTCGCTTCGCCTATGCTCTGGTGGCGGCGGTGTCGGTGTTGATCATCGCCTGCCCCTGCGCGCTCGGCCTGGCGACCCCCATGTCGATCATGGTCGGTGTCGGCCGGGGCGCCCGCGAGGGTGTGCTGATCAAGAACGCCGAGGCCCTCGAGCGCTTCGAGAAGGTGGACACCTTGGTGATCGACAAGACCGGCACCCTCACGGAGGGGCGTCCGGCGGTCACCGCAATCAAGACGGTCGCTGGCGTCGAGGAAGGTGAGCTCCTAAGGCTCGCGGCCAGCCTCGAGCGCGGCAGCGAGCATCCGCTCGCCGACGCCGTGCTGCGCGCAGCCAAGGACCGTGGCCTCTCGCTTTCGGAGGCCGCCGATTTCGACTCTCCAGTTGGCCGCGGCGTGATCGGCATTGTGGACGGCAAGAAGGTCGTGCTCGGCGGCGCGCCGTTGATGGCCGAGCAGGGCGTCGATCTCGGCTCCCTATTGGCCGAGGCCGAGGCGCTGCGACAGGATGGGACGACGGCCGTGTTCGCCGCGATCGACGGACGGCTGGCCGGCGTCCTCGGGATCGCCGACCCGATCAAGCCGACCACACCGGAGGCGGTGCGGGCGCTGCTGGCCGATGGCGTCCGGCTGGTGATGATGACCGGCGACAACCGCACAACGGCGCTCGCCGTCGCCAGGAAGCTCGGCATCGAGGACGTTGAGGCTGAGGTGCTGCCTCAGGACAAGGCCAAGGTGGTGCAGAAGCTGCGGGCCGAAGGCCGGGTCGTGGCCATGGCCGGTGATGGTGTCAATGACGCGCCGGCGCTAGCCGCCGCCGACGTCGGCGTCGCCATGGGCGCTGGGTCGGACGTCGCGATCGAGAGTGCGGGGGTGACCCTGCTGAAGGGCGATCTGCAGGGCCTGGTGCGCGCAAGGCGCCTGTCTCGCATGGTGATGCGCAACATCCGCCAGAACCTGGTGTTCGCCTTCATCTACAACGTGGCCGGAGTCCCGATCGCGGCCGGCGTGCTCTACCCGGTGTTCGGCTGGCTGCTGTCGCCCCAGATCGCCGCTGCGGCCATGGCGTTGTCGTCGGTGAGCGTCATCACAAACGCCCTGCGACTGCGGGCCGTGAGGCTTTGAGCGTGGTTTGGCGCCCCCGGGCTGCGACCTTCGCTTTTCGGCGCGTCTCATGAGGGCCATGGCCGCCCTCGCGCGTACTCCTCGCAGTGCGCCGGCTCATCCCGGCGACACCTGTTCTCATGGGACCTGGGACCGTCATGAAGGATTTTGATCGCCGACAGCTGTTGCGCGGCGCGAGTGCGATCAGCGGCGGGTTGGCGCTCAGTTCTCTGCTGCCGGGGTGGGCGCAGAGCGCGACGCCCGGGGCCGCGCCAACTCTGCCAACGCTGATGGGCCCCAATGTAGATCTGCGCATTGGGCATTCAGAACTGATGGTGGACGGCCGCGCCGGGCACGCCGTGACGATCAACGGCACCGTCCCGGGCCCCCTGCTGCGCTTCAAGGAGGGGCAGACTGTTCGCCTCTCCGTGACCAACGACCTGCACGAGGACACATCCATCCACTGGCATGGGCTCCTGGTGCCTTTCCAGATGGATGGCGTGCCAGGCGTCACCTTCCCCGGCATCAAGCCCGGCCAAACCTTCGTCTACGAGTTCCCGCTCAAGCAGTCGGGCACCTACTGGTACCACAGCCATTCCGGCCTCCAGGAAGCGGAGGGCCACTACGGACCGATCATCATCGACCCTGCCGAGGCCGACCCGGTGGGCTATGACCGAGAGCACGTCGTCGTGCTCTCGGACTACAGCTTCATGCACCCCCATCTGATCTTCAAACGAATGAAGCAGCAGAGTGGGGCCTTTAACTATCAGAAGCAGACTGTCGCCAGTCTCCTCGCCGGCAAGGATCAGACGCTTCAGGAGCGGGCCGAGTGGGCCAAGATGCTCATGGACCCGACCGACATCTCAGACGTGACCGGCGCGGTCCTGAACTTCCTCATCAACGGACATGGTCCGGCGGACAACTGGACGGGCCTGTTCGCGCCGGGAGAACGGGTGCGCCTGCGCTTCATCAACACCGCGGCGCAGATGATCTTCAACGTGCGCATTCCGGGCCTGAAGATGACCGTCGTGGCCGCGGACGGTCAGAACGTTCGACCGGTCGTGGTGGACGAGTTCCAAATCGCCAACGCCGAGACCTACGACGTGATCGTGCAGCCTACGGAGGACAAGGCCTTCACTCTGGTGGCCGAGGCGGTGGACCGCTCCGGGATGGGCCGCGCGACCCTCGCGCCCCGGCCCGGCATGACGGCGCCGGTCCCACCGCTGAGGTCGCGGCCACGCTCGACCATGAAGGACATGGGTATGGACATGAGCGCGATGCAGGCGCCTGCCGCAGGCGGACCCAGCGACGCCATGGCCGGTATGGACCACGCCGCCATGGGCCACGACATGGCGGCTATGCCGGGTATGGCCGCGACGCCTGGGATGGCGCCGCCAAAGCCTCGCGGTTCCGATGTGATGGGCGACATGGGCGGCATGGAGATGTCCATGCGCGACCCGCAGTTCGCGCCGCAGGTGAAGATGGGCCCCGGCGTGCAGACGATCGCGCCTCTGCCGGTCGACCGCACGGGTGAGCCTGGTCAAGGCCTCGAGAGCGTGGGTCACCGGGTGCTGGTCTACAAGGACCTCTTCGCCCTGACACCCAACGCCGACATTCGCCTGCCGACCCGCGCGCTGGACATCCACCTGACCGGCAACATGGAACGGTTCATGTGGGGCTTCGACGGTCTGAAGTTCAGCGAGACCACCCAGCCCTACACCTTCGAGGCGGGCGAGCGGGTGCGGGTGACCCTGATCAACGACACGATGATGGCCCACCCCATACATCTGCATGGCCACTTCTTCGAGCTGACCCACGCGCCGGCCGGCCATGGGCCAAGGAAGCATACGGTGACGGTGCTGCCGGGGGGAAAGGTGTCCTGGGACTTCACGGCGGACGCTGGCGACTGGGCGTTCCACTGCCACATGCTCTACCACATGCACGC
>JAYVDG010000567.1:0-3481 GCA_043749525.1 Phenylobacterium sp. | reverse complement strand
TGAGCCGCCGCGCCTTCATCCTCGGAGGTTCGGGCCAGATCGGCCGGGCGGCGGCGCTCAATCTCCTCGACGCCGGCTGGGACGTCACCGTCGGCCAGCGGCACGGCACGCTTCCCACCGTCCTCGAAGGCCGCGTCGCGGTCACGGTGCTCGACCGCCAGGACGACACAGCCCTTGCTGACGCCCTCGCCACCCCCTTCGACGCCGTCATCGACACCGTCGCCTACAACGCCGCCCACGCCCGCCAGTGGCTGACCCTGCAGGACCAGATCGGCGCCCTGGCGGTCATTTCCACCGGCAGCGTCTATGTGGACGACGCGGGCGCCACCCTCGGCGACGGCGCCCGCTACCCGATCCCCCTGCGCGAGGACCAGCGCCGCATCGCGCCCGGCGAGGCCGACTATTCCACCAACAAGGTGGCGATGGAGGACGCCCTGCTGGCCGGCGCCCGCGTGCCGCTCAAGATCCTGCGGCCCTTCGCCGTCCACGGCCCCGGCAGCCGCGCGCCCCGCGAGTGGTGGTTCCTGGCCCGGATTCTGCGCGGCGCGGAGACTATCCCGCTCGCCTATGATGGCCAGAGCCGCTTCCACACCACCGCCACCGCCAACCTCGCCGAACTGACCCGCATCGCCCTGGAGCAGCCCGGGGTCCACGTCCTCAACGCCGCCGACCCTCAGGCCCTGACGGTGGCGGAGATCGGACAGGCCATCCTCACCGCCATGGGCTCGAGCGCAACCCTCGCCCCCTTCGCCGGCCCGCCCAAGGGCTGGAAGGGCCGCACCCCCTGGAGCGTCGAAGCGCCCCTGGTGGCCGACATGGGCGCCGCCACCGCCCTCGGCTACCGCCCGGTCACCGACTACGCCGCCGCCGCGCCGGCCCTGTGCGCCACCCTGGTGGACGAGGCCCACGGCAAGGACTGGCTCACCGCCTTCCCCGGCCTGGCCGCCTATCCGCCGCAGATGTTCGAAGCCCCGCCGGCGAAGTAGCGCCGCCCTGTCAGCAAAGGTTCAGCTTGAGAAAGCTTCACTGGGGCAATCGAAGGCGGCAGGGTTAAGAGGCCGCTCGCAACATGAAAGACCTCGCATGCGTACGCTTCTGCCCGCCACCCTCGCCCTGGCCCTGATCGCCGCCCCGGCCTTCGCCCAGGACAGCGCCACCGACGCCTCGGGCACCTCGGGCGCCTCGGCGGCGACCTCGCAGGCCGTGGGCCTGCTGGCCGCCTCGGGCGTGAAGACCGCCGTGGGCGTGTCGGCCGTGCCCGCCAGCGTCGTGGCCACCGGCTCCCTGGTCGGCGGCTCGGCGGTCATGGCCAGCGGCGCGGCCTCGGTCGGTGTCGGCGGCGCGGTCTCGGAGGCCGCGACGGACTCCGGCAAGCTGGTGGTGGACGATAAGGTGGTGGTCTCCCCCGATCCGGCCCCCGCCGTGCCCTACAACACGCCGGCCCCGGCCAAGAAATGAACCGCCGCGCCCTGCTCGCCGCCAGCCTCGCCGCTCTGAGCGCCACCACAGCCCTGCCCGCCGCCGCCCAGGATTCCTCGGCCAACGCGGTGGCGCCCCACTTCACCGCGCCGGAGGCCGCGGCCTTCTCCAAGCAGGTGGAGCGCGACCTCGCCGGCCGAGGCGCCAAGCTGGCCATGGTGTTCCGCACCGGCCGGCCGCGCAGCCAGCTGCCGGAGGGGATCAGCTACACCCACGGCGCCTTCTGGGTGTACCGGACCATCAAGACCGCTGACGGCCAGACCCAGCAGGGCTACGCCGTCTACAACCTCTATGCCGGCGACGGCAAAGCCTGGTCGAAGATCGAGAGCCGGCTGGTCCAGGACTATCCCTTCGACTTCACCCGCGGCTCCACCGTCGACGACATGGCCGTCATCATCCCCTCGCCGGAGATGCAGCGCCGGATCATCGCGGTGATCGACAGCCCCACCTATCAGGCGGTGCACAACCCCCACTATTCCCTGGTGGCCAATCCGTGGAAGCGGACCTACCAGAACTGCAACAACTTCATGCTCAACGTCATCGCCGCGGCCATCTGGCAGACCAGCAACCCCGACCAGATCACCGCCGACCTCAAGGCGCACTACAAGCCGACCCTGGTGAAGGCCAACGGCGTCCTGCGGCTGTTTGGCCCCATCGCCGACCAGCGCCTGCGCACCGACGACCAGCAGGGGCCAATCCGCACCGCGACCTATGAATCCATCGCCGAATTCATGCGCGAAAACAACATGCTGGAAGCGACCTATTCCATCAACTACGCGCGCTGAGGCGAGGCTTCTCGGAGGCTCCGAACACCGCCGGACCGCAGTTCGGTCCGACTATTTTTTCTTGCGTGATTTCGGGCGGCGAACCGGTTTCCACTTCGCCTGAAATCGCTCTAGCGTCGCCCCATGAACGACGTCGTCCGGCTCCTGTTGATGTTGGCCCTGGCCGGGACCGCGGTGACCTTCGCCGGGTCCTTCGCGATCTGGTTCTTCGACGAGGACCGGCGCATCGGCCGGGCGCTCAAGCGTGTGCTGAAGGGTGAGCCGGAGGCGGTGCTGGTGGCGCGCGGCCGAGGCCGCGGCGTCGGCGTCAACTTCGCCACCGGTCTGGCCGCCGTCGCCTGGGAGGCCGGCGCCTGGTGCCTAGTCTACCGCATCGACGAGCTGATGGGCGCCGAGCTGATCATCGACGACCAGGTGGTGGCTCGCGCCCACCGCGACGAGCCCCGCCGGGCGCTGGACCAGCGGGTCAGCCATGCGGCCCGCGTCACCCTGCGGCTGATCTTCGACGACCCCCAGCACCCGGATTTCGAGCTCGACCTGTGGCTGACCGGCGATGAGAACCGCCGTGTCGCCGCCTCCCCCGGCGCCGCCGTGCTGGAGGCCAACCGCTGGCTGGCCCGCGCCGAGGCCATCCTGCGCCGCCCGAGGGCCATGACCCCGGCCGCTGCCGCCGCCACCGCGGTCACCGCGCCCCTGCCGCCGCCCGCAGCGCCGCCGCCTCCCGCGCCCTCGCCACAGGCCGAACTCCCATTGCCGCCGCCCGCGCCTCGAGCCGGCTCCGAACCCCCGCCCTGGGAAGATGACGACGACGACGAGGACGACGAGCGTTAGCGCTCCACGCGTTTCCTTCTCCCGCAAGGGGACCTTTGCGTAATTACCGGGTCGTGATTCTCTGTGTGAGCAGGGAGGCCGGTGATGGCGGTGAAGCGTACGGGTCAGTTGAGCTTTGTTGATGCTCTGTTGCCGGAAGGTCTTAAGGGCTCTGGTCGGCTGGATCGGCTGACGGAGCTGGTGAAGTGGTATCGGTTCTAGAAGCTTCTGGCTCGGCTGCGCGAGGAAGGTCCCGGCCGTCCTGGCTATCGGCCGGTGGTGATGTTCAAGGCGTTGCTGCTGCAGTCTCTCTACGGGTTGTCGGATCCGGAGTTGGAAGAGGCGCTGGGTGACCGGCTGTCGTTCCGGCGGTTCGTGGGTCTGAGCCTGGAGGACGACACGCCCGA
>JAYVDG010000566.1:0-3484 GCA_043749525.1 Phenylobacterium sp. | reverse complement strand
TCTCCGACGAGGGCGCTCGGCGCTTCACCCCGCTTCTGAAGGCCCAGCGGGCCCAGTCGGCCGACTGGGAAAGCTTCGTCCGCGCCGCCATCGAGGCCTATTTCAGCTTCCTGGCCGACGAGCACAAAAGCTGGCTGGCCCGGCGTCCGCCGGACGAGCTCCACCCCCACGTGCACGGCGAGACCCCCGAGATGGCCGCGGTGTTCAACGAGGTGCGCGAAGCCATCGTCGAGGAGATCGCCCGGGGCGGAACCCCCGGCGCCGACCCCGACTACCTGGCCGCCGCCTGCATCGCCATCGCCCGCGAGGTCGGCGAGAAAATGATCCAGAGGCGTCCCATCGACACCAAGGGCGCCGCCGACTTCGTGGTCGCCTTGATCCAGGGGGGCGTGAAGGGGCTGCCCAAGACCGGGATCTAGACCCGTGCCGAGCGCCTCCACCCAGCGGTTCCTGGTCCGCACCCTGTTGTCCCTGCCCTCGTCCCTGCTGCGGCTGCTGTCGGGCGGCGGGGTGGTCTATCGCGGCGGACGCACCCTCGATCCCCGCCTGCAGTTCCTGGCCGCCGGCGCGTCCCGTGGCCCCGCCATGACCACGCTGAGCCCGGAGGAAGCCCACCGGGCCAGCGCCCAGGGTCTGGTGGCGCTCAGCGGCCCGCCCGCACCCGGCGTGCGCACCGAGCCCCTCAGCATCCCGAACGGCACCCACACCATCCCCGCCCGCCTCTACCGGCCCGAGGGCCAGGACCCCGCCGCGCCGCTGATGGTCTTCGCCCACTTCGGCGGTGGGGTGATCGGCGACCTGGAGACCTGCGACGCCTTCTGCGGCATCCTGTCGAAGATCGCCCGTTGCCCCGTCCTGTCGGTGGAGTACCGACTTGCCCCGGAGCACCGCTTCCCGGCGGGACTGGAGGATGTGCTGGCCGCCTATCGCTCGGGGCGCGACAGCGCCGACCGCTTCGGGGCGCCGGCTGGCCGCGCCTGTATCGGCGGTGACTCCATGGGGGGCAACTTCGCCGCCATCGTCGCCCAGGAGCTGAAGCGCGCAGGCGAGGCCCAGCCCGACCTGCAGCTGCTGATCTATCCCTGCACCGACGTGGCCAGCGAGACGGCCCCCATGACCACCTATGCCGAGAGCTTCCCGCTGAGCCGCGCCACCATGGACTGGTCCATGGGTCACTATATGGGCCCCGAGGCCGATCCCGCCGATCCGCGCCTCTCGCCGGTGCGCACGGCCGACCTATCCGGCCTGGCGCCGGCCGTGGTGATCACCGCCGGCTTCGACCCGCTGGTGGATCAGGGCGAGGCCTACGCCAAACGCCTGAAAGACGCCGGCATCCCCACCGCCTACCGCTGTTATGACAGCCTGGCCCATGGCTTCACCGCCTTCACCGGCGCGGTTCCCTGCGCCGACGTCGCTTGCCGCGAGATCGCGGGCCTGGTGCGTGAAGGCCTGGAAGGACGAATTCACCGATGAAAGCCCTCGTCGTCGAGGAACTGGCCGCCGACTACGGCGGCTGCGTCCTGAAGGAGATCGAGACGCCCAAGCCTGGCCCAGGAGAGGTGCGGATCAAGGTCAAGGCCGCCGCGGTCAACTTCCCCGACCTGCTGCAGACCAAGGGCCAGTACCAGCACAAGCCCGCCCTGCCCTTCATCCCCGGCATGGAGATCGCCGGCGAGGTGGAGGCGCTGGGCGAAGGCGTCACCCAGTTCCAGATCGGCGACGCCGTGGTGGGTGGTGCCCGGATCGGAGGCTTCTCCGAATATGCCGTGACGCCCGCCGCCATCCTGCGGCCCAAGCCCGCCAACCTTTCCTTCAGTCAGGCCGCCGGCTACGCCACGGCCTATCTCACAGCCTATGTCTCCCTCGTGCGCCGCGCCCAGGTGGAGGCCGGCGAATGGGTGCTGGTGCATGGCGCCGCCGGCGGGGTGGGACTGGCCGCCGTCGACCTGGCGCGCCACCTCGGCTGCAGGGTGATCGCCGCCTCGGCCTCCGACGAGAAGCTGGCCATCATCGAGAAGGAATACGCCCCCGACGCCGTGGTGAACGTCACCGGCGGCTTCCGCAAGAAGGTCAAGGAGATCACCGGCGGCCGCGGAGCCGACGTGATCTACGACCCCGTGGGCGGCGATGTCTTCGACGAGAGCGTCCGCTGCATCGCCTTCAACGGCCGCATCCTCTCCATCGGCTTCACCTCCGGCCGCCTTCCGGTGCTGCCGGTCAACATGGCCCTGATCAAGGGCTTCTCGGTGATGGGCGTCCGGGCCGGCGAATACGGCCGCCAGTTCCCCGAGAAGGGCCGCGAGAACGCCGCCGCCATCTGGGTGCTCGCCAACCAGGGCAAGATGCATCCCCGGGTCGACCACGAGTATCCGCTGTCGGAATGGCGCCAGGCTTTCGAAAGCCTCGCCAACCGCAAGGTCGTGGGCAAGACCATCGTCCGGCCAGATCTCTAAGGAAGCGCACACCCCTTGGGCCGGCGCGCATTCGGCGCCGTCTTACTCCCATGACCATCGGCAGCGACGACGAACTTGAGAAACTCCGTGCGGCGGGCAGCCTCGTGGCGCGCACGCTCACGGCTATGGGCGCGGCCCTGGAGCCCGGCATCACCACCCGCGAGCGGGACCAGCTGGGACGGGCCCTGCTGGAGCGCAAGGGCGCCCGATCGGCCCCGGAGGTCACCTATGACTTCCCAGGCGCCACCTGCATCTCGGTCGGACCCGACTGCGCCCACGGCATTCCCGGCGACACGGTGATCAAGGCCGGCGACCTGGTGAACATCGATGTCTCGGCCGAGATCGACGGCTTCTTCGGCGACACCGGCGCCAGCTTCGCGGTGCCGCCCTCCGCGCCGAAGATCGAGCGCCTGTGCCGCGACGGCCGCCGCGCCATGTGGACCGGCATCCGCTCGGTGAAGCCCGGCGGCAAGCTCAACGAGATCGGCCGATCCATCGAAGGCTTCGCCCGCAAGAACGGCTACAGTCTGGTGCGCAACCTGGCCTCCCACGGCGTGGGCCGATCCCTCCACGACGAACCCGGCGACATCCCCACCTGGTATGAGCCGCAGGACCAGCGGCGCATCAGCGAGGGCCTGGTCTTCACCATCGAGCCCTTCCTGTCCCTCGGCGCCGACTGGGTCGAGGAGCTGGACGACGGCTGGACCCTGCGCCCGCCGGGCCGCCAGCCCACGGTGCAGTACGAACACACCCTGGTGGCCACCTCCCGGGGTCCCGTGATCCTGACCCTCGCCTGACACCATGAACCGCTGGGGGGCGGGACTGGCGATCAGCGCCGCGCTGCTGCTGAGCGGCTGCGCGACCCTGAGCGCGCGGTTGGCGCCGGCGCCCGGGCCTCGGGCCCTGGCCCGCGCCTATCCGGACCCGGTCTGGGGCGTGCGGGACGGCCAGATCATCATGACCGACGGGACGCGCTTCGAGGTCTCCGGGGGCGGGCCGAGCAAGACCACCGAGCACGCCCTCGACCAAGC
>JAYVDG010000565.1:0-3484 GCA_043749525.1 Phenylobacterium sp. | reverse complement strand
CCCAGCCGGTCAGGGCTGCGTTCAGCCGAGCGGCCCGGTCGTCACCCTCCGGCGCGTTGGCCACGATGATCGGACCGGGCGACACGGCGCGCAGGGCGGTCAGGCGGCCCAGCAGCCAGGCTTCCAGTTCGGCGTCGGAAAGCTTCGTGTAGCGGGTGAAATCCAGCCAGATCAGGTGGGCCGCGGCGGGCTCATCTGGAATGAGGAGACTGTCATCGTACTCACCGAGGCGCAGGCTCATACGCACATCAGCGAACCGGAGGAAGGCGGGCAGGGCGCTGGCCACCGGTTCGAAGGCGTGGTTGCGCAGCACCATCAGCACCGGCGCGTCGCCATAGGGCGCGGCGCGCAGTTTCAGGAGGGCGAACCGGTTCAGCCGCTCGGCGAACAGGGTCGGCTGCCACGCTGCCCGGTCCAGGGCGGAAGGGTCGCTCATCGCGCCGCCAGCGCCACTTGCTGGACGTTCTCAACCGGCATGGCCGGCCAGAGCGGCAGGGACAGGACCTCGTCGGCCAGGGCCTCGGCAAGGGGGAAGTCGCCGCGCTTGAAGCCGCGATGTGCGAAGGCGGCCTGCAGGTGGCAGGCGATCGGATAGTGTATCAGGGTCTCGATCCCGGCGGTCTTCAGCCGGGTCTGCAGGGCGTCGCGCTCGGGGCTGCGGACCACATAGAGGTGGTAGACGTGACGCGCCCCGTTGGCCTCGGCCGGTGTCGTCAAGCCTGAGCCGGAGAGCGCCGCGTCATAGGCGCTCGCCAGGGCCCGGCGCTGGTCGTTGGCGGCGTCCAGCCGCGGCAGGAAGACCCGCAGGAAGGCGGCCTGCAGCTCGTCCAGCCGGGAGTTCACCCCAAGGGTTTGGTGTACGTACTTCTGGTCGGAGCCGTAGTTGCGCAGGCGGCGCAGGCGCTCGGCGATCCCTGCGTCGTTGGTGGTGACCGCGCCCGCATCCCCGAGCGCCCCGAGGTTCTTGGTGGGATAGAAGCTGAAGGCCGTGGCGTGGGCGACCGAACCGGTCCGCAGGCCATTGCTGGCCGCGCCGTGGCTCTGGGCGGCGTCCTCCAGCACGAACAGGCCGTGCCGCCGCGCCAGCGCCATCAGGGGCTCCAGGTCGACGGGATGGCCGTACAGCGAGACCGGCACGATGGCCGCCGTCTTGCCCGTCACCGCCGCCGCACAGGCCGCGGCGCCGATCGTGTAGGTGAGCGGATCGACCTCCACCGGGACCGGCACGGCGCCGAGCGCCTCCACCGCCATCCAGGTGGCCGCGAAGGTGTGCGCCGGGACGATCACCTCGGCGCCCGCCTGAACCCCGGCCGCCCGAAGGGTGAGGGTCAGCGCGTCAAGGCCGTTGCCGACGCCGACGCATTGCGCCGCGCCGCACCAGGCGGCGAACTCTGCCTCGAAGGCCGCCAGCTCCGGCCCCAGGATCATCCAGCCGGAGTCCATCACCCGGCCATAGGCCTGGTCGAGCTCGCCCCGCAGCCCCGGACCGGAGAGGTTGAGGTCGAAGAACTTCACGGCCTGGCGCGCGCCAGGAAGGTGTCGAAGTCGCGGATGTAGTCGGCCTCGTCATAGACCGTCGAGGCCAGCACCAGGCAGACCGAGCCAGAGGAGAAGTTGTCGATCTCCCGCCACCGCATGGGGCCGATGTGCAGGCCGATATGGGGGCGGTTGAGCGTGACGCGTTCCTCGCTGACCCCGTCATGCAGGCGCACGTCGAAGCTGCCGGCGACCGCGATCAGCAGCTGGTGCAGGGCCAGATGAGCATGGCCCGCCCGCACCGATCCGCTGGGCACGTCATAGAGGTAATAGACCCGCGCGATATCGAAGGGGACATGGTCTCCCGACTCGATCACCGACAGGTTTCCCCGGGGGTCCGAGATCACCGGAAGGTTGATGAGGTTCGCCAAGTCGCTCTCCTGCGCCGTGTCCGAAATGGCGGGCGGGACCCCAGCAAGTCAACCGTTTCACGCCAGGGCCTGGGCCAGCCCCGGCAGGCGCGCGATGACCCCGACTGATGATCTCGGAAGGCCGCTTGCCTGACCTAGACGTCAGCCGCCTAGCCTCCCGCAAAAGCCCTAGGGAGGCGACCATGACCAAGATCTACGAGCACATCCTGTGCAGCGTGGAGGAGGGGATCATGCAGATCGCCCTCAATCGTCCCGACAAGCTCAACGCCTACACCGCCGTGATGGGCGCGGAACTGGCCGAGGCCTTCGACGCCGCGGATGCCGACGACGCTGTGCGCGTGGTGCTGGTGACCGGCGCGGGCCGGCTATCCCTGGTGGCCGCGCTGAGGGTTACGTCAATTCCGGACGCATAGGCAGAAAAGGACATCTTGTGAATAGAGAACAAAATAGGTACACCTGAGTCCGGCGGCGGGGAGAGCGATCTACCCCACCGGGTTGGCGGAATCATGGGATAGGGAGTGCTTGGTATGGCGTCTCAAACGGCTTTGAAACTCGTGGCAAGAGAAGACGGTGACAAGCAGCGCGCGCTGGAAGCAGCGATGGCGCAGATCGATCGGGCCTTCGGTAAGGGCTCGGTGATGAAGCTTGGCGACAAGAGCCACATGGAGATCGAGTCGATTTCCACGGGGTCCTTGGGCCTGGATATCGCGCTCGGCATCGGCGGCCTGCCCAAGGGGCGGATCGTCGAGATCTACGGCCCGGAAAGCTCGGGCAAGACGACGTTGGCCCTGCACGTGGTGGCCGAGGTCCAGAAGGCCGGCGGCACCGCGGCCTTCGTGGACGCCGAGCATGCGCTCGACCCCTCCTACGCCAACAAGCTGGGCGTGAACCTGGATGAGCTGCTGGTCTCCCAGCCGGACACCGGCGAACAGGCCCTCGAAATCACCGACACCCTGGTGCGCTCCGGCGCCGTGGACATCATCGTCATCGACTCCGTTGCGGCCCTGACGCCGCGGGCGGAAATCGAAGGCGAGATGGGCGACAGCCTGCCCGGCCTGCAGGCCCGCTTGATGAGCCAGGCGCTGCGCAAGCTGACCGCCTCGATCTCCAAGACCCACACCCTGGTGATCTTCATCAACCAGATCCGCATGAAGATCGGGGTGATGTACGGCAGCCCGGAAACCACCACCGGCGGCAATGCGCTCAAGTTCTACGCCTCGGTCCGCCTGGACATCCGCCGCACCGGGTCTGTGAAGATCCGCGACGAGATCATGGGCAACAACGTCCGCGTGAAGGTGGTGAAGAACAAGGTGGCCCCGCCGTTCCGCGAGGTCGAGTTCGACATCATGTACGGCGAGGGCATCTCCAAGCTGGGCGAGATCATCGACCTGGGCGTCAAGGCTGGGGTCATCGAGAAGTCCGGCTCCTGGTTCTCCTGGAACAGCCAGCGCATCGGCCAGGGCCGCGACAATGTGCGTGAGTTCCTGAAGAACAATCCCGACATCGCCGATGCGATCGAAAAGCAGGTCCGCGGCGCCAAGGAAGTCATCCAGGAAGAACTGCTGGTCGGCCCCACG
>JAYVDG010000564.1:0-3485 GCA_043749525.1 Phenylobacterium sp. | reverse complement strand
CGCTTCTCGGTCAGGGCCAGGCAGGCGCCGAACACGCCGGGCGTCAGGCGCACCGTCTCTCCCGCCGTCACGTAGCGCGCCAGGTCGCCCTGAACGTCGGTCCCCGGCGCGACGGCCCTCAGCATCCCGGGGAACAGGGCCGCGCCATAGCCCTTGGCGCCCGCCCTCACCGCGTCCCGCTGGCGCCGCATGACGTCGTCGAGGGAGAGTTCGCCGCCGCTGGTCTCGCGCACCGCCCGATCCGACGACAACGCCAGCAGCCGGCCTCGGTCATAGGGCGACTGCTGGGCGTCCTGATTGGTCCAGAACACCGCCATCACCTGGTCGGCCGTCAAGTTGCGCGCCGGCGAGCCGCCGTAGCGGGTCAGGACCTGGTTGTAGCGGGCAGCGTAGTCCTCCAGAGACCAGATCCCAGACTGCAGCAGCACACGGGTGGCGTAGAAGTCCGTGAACCCCTCGCTGAACCAGTAGTCCCGCGCCTCGTCCTCGACGGGCAGGCCGCCCACCTGGTTGGAGATCCAGCTGTGCATGTACTCATGGGCCAGGAAGTGGGGGTCGCGGGTCAGGTCCACATTGGTGGTGGCCTCGATTGCGAAGGCGTCGCCCTTGCCCGTGCCGGTGGACGATGAGCCGCCGCCCTCCGCCGCGCCCAGCGGCGTCACGGTGATCAGGAACGGCCGGCCAGGATCGCGCCACAGGCCGTTCTCAACGGTCATGATCTTCACCGCCATGTCGGTGACCGCCTGCGGCATCGCCGGCCACTGGCCGATCACCGCCACCCGCAAGAGGGCAGCACCCACCTTGGCGTCCACGCGCGCCACCTGGGTTCCGCCCACCACGACGCTGTCGATGATCTCGGCGACCTTGGCCGTGCGGCGGGCCAGGTGGTCGAGGTCGGAGACCAGGGTCCAGCCCTTCGGCCGCGCGCCCCAGGCGAAGGTCGCCGGGTCGCCCTGCCTTCCGGCCGGCGCCGCGAACAGCCCCTCGCCATGAACCATGAACCAGACCGGCCGCACGACCGGCTCGCCCTTGACGTGATCGCGGCCGGGATCGGCCTCGCTGGTGATCGCGATCCGGTAGCGCACCGTGATGGCGGCCTTCGCCCGGTGCCACAGCACGCGCACCGCCTCCCCGCCCCGGATCGAACTGCGCCCCGTGTACGGTCAAGCCGTCCACCCGCCGCCAGAGGTTCTCGCCCTCTGCCCAAGAACTCGGCAGCTCCAGGTCGGTGACGCCGTCGGCGTCGCCGGCGAACCGCATCTCGACGGCCAGCGCGCTCAGCGCCCCGTGCTCAACGACCGGCGTCAGCCGATAGGCCACCGGAGCCTCCGCGGCGAGCGCCCCGCTGGCGGTGAACAAGGTCACCGCAAATACCCAAGCCCGCATGAGCCCATGAGCCCTCCTCCGATTGCAGGAAGCTTAGCCGCGAGAACTGTGGGGGATAAACGCAAAAACCCCGGACATCGCTGTCCGGGGCTTCTGAACTTGGATGGCCGCTAGGCTCAGTCCTCGGTGAAGGAAGCTTCCGGCACCGGGCCGGAGTCCTTGCCCTTTTCGGACGGATCGCGGTCGACGAACTCGATCACGGCCAGGGCCGCGTTGTCGCCGTAGCGGAAGCCGGCCTTGAGAACGCGGATATATCCGCCGTTGCGGGCCTTGTAGCGCGGGCCGATGACGGCGAAGAGCTTGCCGACCTGTTCGACGTCGCGGACCTTGCTGATGGCCTGACGCCGAGCGTGCAGATCGCCGCGCTTGGCGAGCGTCACCAGCTTCTCGACCACGGGACGGAGTTCCTTGGCCTTCGGCAGGGTGGTCACGATCTGCTCGTGCTTGATCAGGCTCGCCGCCATATTGGCGAACATAGCGGTACGGTGGGCGGAGGTCCGACCCAGTTTGCGGTGGGCGTTACCGTGGCGCATCTCATATCTCCTAGACCGTCTGGTCCGCTGGACGCTTCCGATCTTCGGAAAGCCGCCCTAACTGATCAAGTCCCAGCCTGCTCCCGCCTGGGTCGACACGAAGCGCCGGAGCCCTCCACCGCTGGTGCGGCTTCATCAGGCCCGTGCCGCCTAAGCGGCCCGAAGTCAGCGCGATGAGCGGCAGGCAAAAGCCGGCCGCTCAGATCTTCCTACATCTGGTCTTCGAACTTCTTGGCCAGCTCTTCGATATTCTCGGGCGGCCAGTTCGGCACATCCATGCCGAGATGCAGGTTCATGCCCGCGAGCACTTCCTTGATCTCGTTCAGCGACTTGCGCCCGAAGTTCGGGGTGCGGAGCATTTCCGCTTCCGTCTTCTGGATCAGGTCGCCGATGTAGACGATGTTGTCGTTCTTCAGGCAGTTGGCCGAACGGACCGAGAGCTCGAGCTCGTCGACCTTCTTCAGCAGCGCCGGGTTGAACGGCAGTTCCGGCTTGGCCTCGCCTTCGACCTTCTTCTTCGGCTCTTCGAAGGTGATGAAGATCTGCAGCTGGTCTTGCAGGATGCGGGCGGCGTAGGCCACCGCGTCCACCGGCGAGATGGCGCCGTTGGTTTCGACTTCCATGATCAACTTGTCGTAGTCGAGGCTCTGACCCTGCCGGGTCGGCTCGACGCGATAGGCGACGCGTTTGACCGGGGAGTAGAGGCTGTCCACGGCGATCAGACCGATGGGGGCGTCTTCCGGACGGTTATGTTCGGCCGGGACGTAACCCTTGCCGTTCTGAACCGTGAACTCCATCCGCACCTGGGCGCCGTCGTCCAGGGTGCACAGGATGTGGTCGGGGTTCAGGATTTCGATGTCTGAGCCGGCGTCGATCTGGCCAGCGGTCACCGTGCCGGGGCCGGTGGCGCGCAGGGTCATGCGCTTGGGGCCCTCGGCGTGCATGCGCAGGGCCAGTTGCTTGATGTTCAGCACGATGTCGACCACGTCTTCCCGCACGCCTTCCAGCGAGGAGAATTCATGCACGACGCCGTCGATCTGCACGGCCGTCACAGCGGCGCCTTGCAGCGAGGATAGAAGAACGCGGCGCAGGCTGTTGCCCAGGGTCACGCCAAAGCCGCGTTCGAGAGGTTCGGCCACCAGACGCGCCTTGCGGTTCGCGTCGGCGCCGGTCTCGATCAGCGGCTTCTCGGGACGGATGAGCTCGTTCCAGTTTCTTTCGATCACGGATAGGTGTCCCTCGAACGCAGGATCGCCGGACGCGGCTTACGCGGTCCGGCGAAGGGGGATAGCAGTACTTCGGTACTCAGACGCGCCGACGCTTGGGCGGCCGGCAACCGTTGTGCGGAATCGGGGTCACGTCGCGGATGGTCGTGATGGTCATACCCACCGACTGCAGAGCGCGAAGCGCCGATTCCCGGCCGGAGCCCGGACCGGAAACGTTCACTTCAAGGGTCTTCACACCGTGTTCGGCGGCCTTCTTGCCCGCATCCTCGGCGGCCATCTGGGCCGCATAGGGAGTGGACTTCCGGGAACCCTTGAACCCCATCGTGCCGGCGGAGGACCA
>JAYVDG010000563.1:0-3487 GCA_043749525.1 Phenylobacterium sp. | reverse complement strand
CCGCCGAGCTGGAGCCCGGCATGCGCGCCTACGCCATCGGGGTCAGCGAGGTCTCCGGCGTCGGCGGGCACGCCCTGCCCGGCGACCGGGTGGACGTGGTGATGATGCGCAACCTGACCCCCAACGGGCCGGGCAAGGTGTTGATCTCGGAACTGGTGGTCCAAAACGTCCGCGTGCTGGGCGTCGACCTCAACGCCGATCCCACCTCCACCAAGGCCGAGAAGCCGTCGACCACCACCCTGGAGGTCAGCGTCAAGGACGCCCAGAAGCTCGCCATCGCCGCCGAGATGGGCGCCCTCTCCCTGGCCCTGCGCCCGCTCGGCGCCTCGGATGTGGAGCCGGTCGCGGAGGTCGCCTCCGCCGCGCCCCGCGCCGCCGGCCATGCCCGCGCGCGATCCTCAGGCGCGCCCTCGGGCGGCCGCATCACCATCGTCGAAGGCGAGAATTCCGCGCCGGCCGCCAGCGCCAAGCCCGCGACCTAAGGACACCACCATGCTCCGCACTCCCATCCTCGGCGCGTTCGCCGCCGCCCTTGTCCTCGGCGCAGGCCTGCCCGCCGCCGCCGAACAGTTCGCCAGCGAGGCCGCCCGCTCGCGGGTCATCACCGTGCCGCGCAACAAGTCCGCCTCGTTCCGGCTCGACAGCCCCGCCAGCAAGATCGTGGTGGCCCAGCCCGAGACCGCCCAGATCGTCGCCACCACCGACCGCAGCTTCTATGTCCGCGGCAAGCAGCTCGGCTCCACCAACCTGCTGATCTACGGGGCCGGCGGCGCCCTGCAGGAAGTGGTGGATGTCCGGGTCGGCTACGACGCCGACGCCCTGCAGGAGGATCTCGCCGCCGCGGTGCCCGGTGAACAGATCGAGGTCCGTAACCTGGGCGAAGGCTTGCTGCTGGCCGGCGACGTCTCCACCACCGCTGTCGCCGCCAAGGCCAAGGCCCTGGCCGAGAAATTCGCCCCCGGCTCCGTCACGTCGGCTCTGACCGTGCGCGCCTCGCAACAGGTGATCCTTGAGGTGCGCGTGCTGGAGGCCAGCCGATCCTCGCTGAAAGACATCGGCTTCAACATCAACGCCAGCAACGGCTCGACCTTCGCCCTGCAAACCGGGACCGGCCTGATCGGCAACACCGCCCCGCAAGGCGGCCTGCAACTGCGCGGGACGCTGGGGACAGCCACCATCGACGTGGTCCTACGCGCTCTGGAGGAAAAGGGCGTCATTCGCACCCTGGCCCGGCCCAACCTCGTGGCCCTGTCGGGCGAAAAGGCCAGCTTCCTGGCCGGCGGCGAGTTCCCCTTCCCGGTGCCCAACGGCCGCGACACCGTCACCATCGAGTTCCGCCCCTTCGGCGTGACCCTGAACTTCCAGCCCACGGTGCAGGACAACGGCCTGATCCGGCTGCAGGTGGCCCCCGAGGTCAGCCAACTCGACACCCGCACGCCACTGAAGCTGAACGGCATCGAGATCCCCAGCCTGGTGGTGCGCCGCGCCAGCACCACCGTCGAGCTGCGTTCGGGCGAGAGCTTCGCCATCGCCGGCCTCTTCCAGCAGAACTATTCCAACGCCGTGCGCCAGCTTCCCGGCGTGGGTCAGGTTCCCGTCCTGGGCTCGCTGTTCCGCTCCTCGCGCTGGCAGAAGGCCGAGACCGAGCTGGTGATCATCGTCACGCCGCGCATGGCTGGCGGCGATGACTATCACGCCACCTCCACCATCCTGGCCGGCAATGAGGCCACCGCCATCGACCTGATCCTCAACGGCCTGGCGTTGGACAAGCCCCTGGCCAAGGTCGAGGGCTCGGCCAAGACCGGGGCGCCCTCATGAGCAACTGGAGCCTGCTGGGCCGCCGGGTCCTGGCCATCGGCGACAGCCTGGCCCCCCTCGCGCGCGGCCCCCTGTTCGGGGCGGCCATGGAGGTTGCGGGCCTGGACCGTCTGACGGACCTGCGGCCCGGGATGACCGACCTCATCCTGATCGACGCCGACCATGCCGAGCCCGCGGCCCTGGCCGCCGCCGTGGCGACCCTGGCCAATGTCTCCGATCTGCCGCCGACCCTGTTCCTGGGTGGGCACCTGCCGGTCGGCCTGGTCCGCGCCCTGATGCGCCTGCCCCACGCCGATGTGGTGGAGGCGCCCTTCACCCACGACCAGCTGCAGAACGCCATCTACGCCCTGCTGGACCAGGCCGCCGCCCAGGCGCCCAGCGCCCCGGGCCATCACTCCCGCTGCTGGTCGGTGCTGGGCGCCGTCGGCGGCGCAGGCGCCACCATGGTGGCCATCGAGATCGCCAGCGCTCTGGCCGCCCGCTCCAACCGCGCCAACAGCGTCTGCCTCATCGACCTGCACCTGGCCGACGGCGCCTGCGCGCCCTACCTCGGCGCCGCGCCCTCCATGGGCCTGGCCGAGTTCGGCCCCGCCGCCGAACGGATGGACGCAGCCCTGCTGGCCGCCTTCGCCACGCCGGTGGCCAAGGGCCTCGACTTGCTGGCCTGCCCCCGCGATCCGGGCGCCTTCACCGCCATCTCCCGCGAGGCCGTCCTGCGCATCCTGGAGATCGCCTGCGAGGCCTATGACCACGTGGTCCTCGACATGCCCCGCCACCGCCATTCGTGGAGCCTCGATGCGCTAAGTGGCTCCGACGAGGTGGTGGTGGTCTCCGAACTCACCGTGCCCGCCCTGCTGGCCGCCCGCGCCTTGTCCGAAGAGATCGAGGCCGCCGCGGCCCTGCGGCCCCGCATCGTGCTCAACCGCTTGGCCAACCGCATGTTCGGTCCCGCCCCCTCCACCGCCGAGGCGGAGAAGGCCCTGCAGCGCAAGGCCGACGGCGGCATCGCCTCGGACTGGGAGGCGGCCGCCGCCTCGGTCAATTTGGGCGGCGCCATCAGCCAGCACCGGCCAAAGTCGAAGATCGTCCGCGATGTCGGATCTCTGGTGGACCGCCTGCTGACCGAGCACGGCCGGCGGCCGGCGGCCTTCCCCGCCGCCGCCCCGTCGCGGGCCGCCTGATGGGACGCTTCAGCCCCGCCAAGCCCGTCGTGCTCGAAGTCGTCGAGACCGAGGCTCCGACGCCGGCCCCCGAGCGCGCGCCGCCGCCCGCCAACCGTGATCTCGCCGAGCGTCAGATGCTCGATATCAAGCTTAAGTTACACGCACAACTAATTGAGGAACTTGATCTTTCCAAGCTGGATAGCGTCGGCGAGAAGGAACTGCGCCGGCAGGTCATGGTGCTGGTGGGCGACTTCGCCCGCGCCGAGCGCCTGGTGCTCAACACCGCCGAACTCGCGGACCTGGGCTCCTCGGTCTATGACGAGATGATGGGTCTTGGACCCCTTGAGCCCCTGCTCAAGGACGACAGCATCAACGACATCCTGATCAACGGGCCCTTCCAGGTCTATGTCGAGCGGCGCGGGGAGCTGGAGCCCACCGCCGTCCGCTTCCGCGACAACGATCACCTGCTGCGCATCGTCAACCGCATCGTCGCCGGCGTCGGGCGC
>JAYVDG010000562.1:0-3489 GCA_043749525.1 Phenylobacterium sp. | reverse complement strand
GCGGCGGAAGTCGGCCTCCACCGTGATCAGTTGTCGGGTCGAGGCGGTGACCCGGCCCTCGATCACCAGGGGGTGGGCGCGGCCGACCCGGACGAAGGACATCTGCAGATTGATGGTCCGGAAGTGGTTCTCGTCGGGCACGACGGTCATGGCCGCGAAGGTCAGGATCTGGTCGGCAAGGGCCGCCAGGTAGCCGCCGAACATCGACCCGTCGCCGTTGAGGATCTCCAGCGAGGGTGTCCAGGTCTTGCGCACCCAGCCAGGGCTCCAGTCCTCCAGGGTCCCCATCTTCAGGGTCGCCACCACCGGCGTGACCTCCATATTCCCCGCTTTCAATGCGTCCAGTCGTTCGATCGCCCAGGTCATCTCGTACACCTCCACTGTTGAGGCGCAGACAATCTGAGCCGAACTCAGGTTCGGCTACTCGCCTTCGCAGGAGACCTTGAGTCCATGGCGCAACCCCAACGCCGGCAACCCAGACAGGCCCGCGCGGTGGCGACCCAGGCCGCCATCTTCGAGGCCACGGCTCAGATTCTGGAGGGGCAGGGGGAGGGCGCGCTCACTACCAACGCCATCGCCGAACGGGCGGGGATCAGCATCGGCACCCTCTATCAGTACCATGCCGACAAGCAGTCGATCCTGGTGGCCATGGCCCTGGCCGAGAACGCCAAGGTGCGCGAGCAACTGATCGCGGCGGCTGGGCCGGACGGAGTGTCCAGTGCGCGCCTGGCGATCCGGGTCCAGATCGCCATCATGGCCGGCCGTCCGGCGACGCGGCGGGCCTGCCTCAAGGCGATGCTGGCGACCGGGCTCATCCCCGCCGAGGAGAAGACCACAAACCGGCTGATCGAACGCCATCCCGGCGACCGGCTGAACCGCTTCGTCATCAGCCGCGCGGTGATCGGTGTGATCCGCGCCGCGGTGCTGGAGGGCTCGCCGGTGCTTGCCGATCCGGGGTTGGAGGACGCCCTGATGAAGCTGGTGGAGAGCTACTCGGCCTAGGTCGGCGCCTTGTGGATCGGGTCGATCCAGGCCACGCCTTCCGGCTTTTCCACTGGTTCGATGTCCAGGTTCACCACCACGGCGTCGCTGTCGCTGCGCACCAGCAGGCACTCCAGGGTCTCGTCGGCCGAGGCGTTGATCTCCTGGTGCGGCACATAGGGCGGCACATAGATGAAGTCGCCCGGACCGGCCTCGGCGGTGAATTCCAGGTGCTCGCCCCAGCGCATCCGCGCCCGGCCCTTCAACACATAGATGACGCTTTCCAGCGGCCCATGGTGGTGGGCGCCGGTCTTGGCGTCGGCATGGATGTGCACGGTGCCGGCCCAGAGCTTCTGGGCGCCGACGCGGGCGAAGTTGATCGCGGCGGCGCGGTCCATCCCCGGGGTTTGCGGCGTGTTGGTGTCAAGCTGGTCGCCGGGGACGACGCGGACCCCGGTGTGCTTCCAGGCGTCCTCGGGAATGTCGGACATCGGTGAGCCTCCGGCTGAGGCCTCAGACTATGCCCTTTGCCCGCAGCTCCGCTACACGGTTTGCGTCGAGGCCCGCCAATCCGGTCAGCACCTCGTCGGTATGCTGGCCCAGGGTCGGGCCCGGCCAGCGGACCTTGCCGGGGGTCTCCGACATCTTCGGGAAGGCGCCCTGCATCTTGATCTTGCCGAACACCGGGTGATCGGTCTCCACGATGGTGTCGCGCGCCTTGTACTGCTCGTTCTCCAGCATGTCCGGCGCGCGGAAGACCCGGCCGCAGGGAATGCCGTCGGCCTCCAGCAGGGCCAGCAGGTCGGGGAGCGCGAAGGCCTTGGTCCAGTCGGCGATGATGTCGTCCAGTTCGCCCTGGTTCACCCCGCGCGAGGCGTGGTCGACGAACTTCGGGTCCTTGGCCAGCTCGGGGTGGCCCATGGTTTCGGCGAGGCGGGCGAAGACGGTGTCGCCATTGCCGCCGATCAGGATCATCTCGCCCTCCGCGCAGGGATAGACGTTGGACGGCGCGATGCCGGGCAGGATGGAGCCGGACCGTTCGCGGACATAGCCGGTCAGGTCGTACTCGGTGACCAGGTTCTCCATCACCGCGAGCACGCTCTCATAGAGGGCGACGTCCAGCATCTGGCCCCTGCCGGTATTGGCCCGATGGTGCAGGGCCATGGTGATGCCCATCACCGCGTGCATGGCCGTCAGGCTGTCGCCGATGGAGATGCCGGCCCGCGCCGGGGGCCGGTCGGGCTCGCCGGTGACGTGACGCAGGCCGCCCATGGCCTCGCCGATCAGGCCGTAACCGGCGCGGCTGGCATAGGGCCCGGTCTGGCCGAAGCCCGAGACCCGGGCCATGATCAGGCCGGGATTGATGGCCGACAGGGCCTCATAGCCTATGCCCCACTTCTCCATCGTGCCGGGCCGGAAGTTCTCGATCAGGATGTCGGCCTTGGCGATCAGGTCGCCTGCGATCGCGCGGCCCTCCGGGGTGCGCAGGTCCAGGCCCACCGACTGCTTGTTGCGCCCGATCACCGGCCACCAGGGCGACAGGCCCTGGGGCAGGCTGCGGCCCCATTGGCGCATCGGGTCGCCGGTCTTGGGGTCCTCGATCTTGATCACTCGGGCGCCGAAGTCCCCCAGGATCTGACCGGCGAAGGGTCCGGCGATCAGGGTGCCCATCTCGATGACCACGAGGTCCTTCAGCGGGCCGTCGGCGGTGGCGTCGGTCATCGAAAATCTCCACGGAACAGATCACGCGGCCGTGAGTTTGAACGGCACGAGCAGGTCGTTGGACCCGCCCAAGCCTCAGTCTGTCAATTGGGAGTTCCTCATGAGCCGTCATCTGCTGATCGCGGGCGCGTGCATCGCCGCCCTTTCCCTCGCCGCCTGCGGCAAGAAGGCCGAGACCACGGAAGGCGCGGCCACCCCGGCCGAACAGGCCATGACCCCGGACGCCAACCCCGCCGCCACCGTCCCCACCCCGCAGAATGAAGCCGCCGCCGTCGACTTCGTACCCAAGGCCGCCGCCAGCGACATGTTCGAGGTCGCGGCCGCCAAGATCGCCCAGAAGCGCTCCACCAATGCGGACGTGAAGAAATTCGCCGGCGAGATGATCACCGCCCACACCGCCTCGACCGCCGCGCTGAAGAAGGCCATCGCCGATTCCGCCCAGACCATCACCCCGCCGGCCGCCCTGCCGTCGGACCTGCAAGGCAAGCTGGACGACCTGAACAAGGCCGACGCCAAGGACTTCGACAAGAAGTATGTCGATGGCCAGGTGGACGCCCACCAGTCGGCGCTGAACCTGATGCAGCGCTATGCCGAGGACGGCGACGTCCCGGCCATCAAGGCCTTCGCCGCCACCACCGCCCCCACCGTGCAGAAGCACTTCGACATGGCCAAGATGATGGCCGACAAGATGAAGTAAGGTCTTCGGCGCCCCGCTCTTCGCGCCAGCGCGCGAGGGGCGGGGTTCCCTTCCTCCGGGTGGGAGCGTAAGGCGGCTCTCATGACCGA
>JAYVDG010000561.1:0-3490 GCA_043749525.1 Phenylobacterium sp. | reverse complement strand
CGAAGACCTTGGCCGCGGCGACGGTGCCGGCCGCGGTCATCATCATCGGCATGGCCCGGCCGTAGGCCTCGGCGGCCTCGATCACCGCGCGGTAGCCGGCGAGGTTGGCTTGCGAGGACAGGGCGTCCATCACCTGGGCCCGGGTGATGCGCGGCACGAACTCCATGGCGAAGCCAGTCGCGCCCTTGGCGGCGATGGCCTTCAAGGCGTCCTTGTCCATGTGCGGGTTGAGCAGGGCCACGACGATGGCGCTGGACTTGAGCGCCGCGATCTCGGCGGCCTCGGGCGCGCGGACCTTGAACAGGATGTCGGCCTTGCCGATGGCGGCCTTGGCGTCATTGGCGATCTCGGCCCCGGCGGCCTGATAGTCGGCGTCGGGATAGGCGGCGGCCGTACCGGCGCCGCTCTCGACCACCACCGAGAACCCGGCGGCGATCAGCTTCTTCACCGTCTCAGGGACGGCGGCGACCCGGGTCTCGCCGGCGCGGCGTTCAGTGGTGACGGCTATGACGGCCATGCGCCTGTTTCCCCCAAGTCAGTTTCGCCGGACCATACGGGCGGTGGCGTCAGCTTGTCCAGCTATGGACAGGTCGGATTCGAACGCTTGTTTGAATCATGCACACGACATCGGGCGCACCGAGGATTCGACGCGCCCGATAGGTCCTTCAGGAAGGCGCGCGGCGGGCGCGCGCCAGCCGCTCTAGTGGTCTGCGGCGGGCTTTTCGCGCAGGAAGACGACGCCCAGGCCGAACATGACGACGGCGCTGATGAAGCCCGCCAGGAAGCCGGCCGGGGTGCAGAACGACAGGACCAGCAGCAGCAGCATGGAGGCGATCGACAGCGAGCCCCACTTGGTCATGCCGTTGAACAGGCTGAACGTGGCGACCTGCTCGGAAATGTCCATGTCGCCGCGGTGATATTCGGAAGCCATAGAAGGGCGTCTCTCAAACTGGGGAGGAGATGGAAGAGGGCCGACCTACACCGTCGGCCGCGATGGCTCAAGCGCGCCTTATGTCTCAGCCCGGCCAGCGGGCCAAAAGGCCGCGCAACGCCGCGATAAGCGCCAGCGGCTGATCGACCATGATGTGGTGGGCCGAATCGGGGATGGCGATCTCCAGCATGTCCTTGGGCAGGGGCGAGGGCCGGTCGTCGCTGATCCGCGACTTCACCACCGAGCGGTCGCCATAGATGTGCACCAGGGGCACGGTCACCTTGGGTGGGCCGTCGGCGGTCATGCCCATCATCACAGTTCGGTCCAGCTTGTTCCACATCGCCGGATCGAACCGCCAGGTCCAGCCATCCCCGCCGCCGTCCGGAAGCGGCGCGCGCTTCAGCGAGCGGCGGGCGATGAAGTCGGCGATGAACAGGTTGCCGGCCACCTGCGGCGGCATGAAGCGGAAGCGGGCCAGCGCCGCCTCTTCCGTCGGATAGACCCGGGCGGCGCGGTCGCCGGTGGGGATGTTGCGCACCTGCTGCTCCTGCATGCGCTTGGCTTCCGGCGAGTTGGGCGGCGGGCCGCCGAAGCCGGTGTCCACCAGCACCGCGGCGCGCATGCGCTCGGGGTGGGCGGCGGCGGCGAAGAACACCTGGCTGCCGCCGAAGGAGTGGCCGATATAGATGGGCAGGGCGCCGCCGTCATAGAGACCGGTGGCGCGGGCCACGGCCTCGGCGTCCTCGGCGAAGTCCTGGAAGGCGTAGCTCTCGCGCCAATCCGAGGCGCCCATGCCGGCCAGCGACATCGAGGTGACCCGATAGTCCTGGGCCAGGAAGGGCGCGATGAAGCTCCACCAGTCGGCGTGGGCGGAGTTGCCGTGCACCAGCAGCAAACCGGGCTTGCCCAGCTCACCCCAGGTCAGGGCCTCGATCTGGGTGCCCAGCGAGGTGACGAAGCTTCGCTCCGGCTCCTGGGCGATGGCGTCGAGGAACCACTCGGGCGCATCGGGATGGCGGCCGCGGAACGGCGCCAGCGGCGCCTGGACCTGAGGCGGCAGGCTGCCGGGTTCGGAATGAATGGGACGGTCGTCGTAGCCGACGGGGGCGCCTTCCTTGATCGCCGGATCCAAAGCCATCAGGCGACTCCCCGCACTTCCCGCTCGCCCGCCTTGCGGGAGATCGAGCGGATACCCTTGTAGACGCCGGTGCCGGTGATCAGGGTGCGGTCGCCGCACCAGATCCTGCCCCGGACGGTGAAGACATCGTCCTGCTCGGTGATGATCTCGCTGGTCCCCTCCACCCAGTCGCCCATGTGGGCGCCGGAGAGGAAGTCAGTGGTCAGCCGCACCGTCACCCAGCCGATCTCGCGCTTGTTGGAGATCACCCGGCCCCAGGCCATGTCGGCGAAGCTCATCAGCATGCCGCCGTGGCAGTTGTTCATGCCGTTGGCGTGGTGCTCTGCCACGCGGAAGGCCATCACTTCGTCGCCGGTCACCGTGTCGCGGCGGGAATAGAACGGCCCGACCGTGCGGCCGAACCCCCGGTTCCAGAGGTTGATGACAAAACCATCGGGGACGATGGCGGTCTGGACTTCGGTCAGATCATCGGACATCGCGCAGGGAAATGAACGGGCGTTTGAGGATTGGCAAGCCCTTGATGACGTAGCGGCGGGTTCAGCGGCCCCAGGCGCCCCGGTGCAGCACGACGCGATAGCCGTCGGGGTCCGCAAAGCTGATCCCGTGATCGTCCCAGTAGGGGTTGAAGGATTTGACGGGGCTGTGGCCCGCCGCCTCCAGCCGCGCGATCGCCGCCGCCCGCGCCGTCTCCTCCGGGAAATAGAAGGTCAGCAGGTGGTCGGGATTGGGTGCGGGGCCCACCAAGTGCCCGTGGGCCCGGGTTAGCTCCAGATGCCAGGGCGCGCCCGGGAAGCCCAGGATCACCCCGTCGAACCCGGCATGGCCCCGGAAACTCGCCAGCTCCAGCAGCCCCAGCCCCTCGCGATAGAAGGCGGCCACGGCGCCCAACTGGTCGGTGGGCCGCGCGATGCGCAGGGTCAGGCCGGCGAGACTCATGGTCAGGGCTTCATCGTCCGAGCGGTCAGCTCTGTCGACCCGTGCAGGATGACGTCCTCCGCGGAGCTGGCCAGGCCCACGGCCACCGAACCCGCTGCGATCCGCCAGCCCGGCAGGGTCGCGTCGTAATTGGCCAGCAGGCGGGCGTCGGCGGTCACGGTCACGCGGCGGGTTTCACCCGCCTTGAGCGCCACCTTCGCCCAGCCGATCAGGCGCTGAGAGGGCTTGCCGTCCGAACCGGTCACGGTCGCATAGACCTGGGGGGTGTCGGTACCGGCCATGGCGCCGGCGTTCTTGACGTCGAAGCTGGCGGTGATCGTCTCGCCGCCCGAGACCTCGAGCTGCGCGTATTCGAAGTGGGTGTAGCAAAGGCCGAAGCCGAAGGGGAACAGGGTCGCCGCCCCGGTCTTGGCGAACCAGCGGTAGCCGACGTCGGCGCCCTCAGGGTGCTCCACCGAGAAGCGGCCCTTGTGCTGCTGCACATC
>JAYVDG010000560.1:0-3504 GCA_043749525.1 Phenylobacterium sp. | reverse complement strand
TCGCCAGGCCGATGGCGCCCCCCAGGTTACGCATCAGGTTGAACAGGCCGCTGGCGTCAGGGACCCGCTCTGCCGCCAGCTGGCCGAGGGCCAGGCGGGTAGGCGGCAGCAGGCAGAACATTATCGCCGCACCGCGCACGGCCTGGGGCAGGAGCATCGCGTCGAAGTCGGTGGCCCCCGTTTGCCGCGCGCTCATCGCTAGGCCGAAGCCAAACAGAGCGAAGCCGAAACCCGACAGCAGGCGGGCGTCCACCCGCCGCTCTAGCGCCACGGCCAGGGGCGCTGTGAGCAACTGGGCAGCCCCGGTAACCAGCATGATCTCGCCGATCCTGAGCGCCTCGTGCCCTCGCACGAAGGCCAGGAAAACTGGCATCAGATAGACCGAGCCGAACAGGCCGATGCCCAGAACGAAGCTGAGCAGGCTGCCCACCGCGAAGTTGCGGTCGGCCAGCGTGCGCAGGTCGACGATGGGCGCCTCGCGGCCCAGCACCCGGCGCACGAACCCCGCCAGCGAAGCGGCGCTCAAGGCCAGCAGGCCCAGCACCAGGGGCGAGCGCCAGCCCCGCCCTGGCGCTTCCTTCAGGCCAATCTCCAGCGCCGCCAGGCCGATCATCAGCAGGCCGAGGGCGACGACGTCGAGGGTCCGCCACAGGCTGCGTGTACCGCGCTCGCGGGGCAGCAGCAGCGCCGCGCCTGCCGCCGCCAGAACGCCGGGCGCGACGTTGATCAGGAAAAGCCACCGCCAACTGTAGGTCTCGGTGATCCAGCCGCCGACGATCGGCCCCACGGTGGGCGCCAGCACCGCGAGCATCCCGGCCAGCGTCGTGGCGACGGCCTGCCGTCGCATGGGGAACAGCAAGAATACCGCCGAGAACACCGCCGGGATCAGCACGCCGCCCGAGAAACCCTGCAGTACGCGCAGCGCGATGAGCTGGGCGAAGTCCCCGCTGGCCGCGCAGCCGGCGGAGGCCGCCGTGAAGAGCGAGACGCCGACGACGAACAGCGAGCGCATGCTGAGCCAGCGGGTCAGGAAGCCGGTCAACGGGATCGCGATGACCTCGGCGGTCAGATAGGCAGTCTGGATCCAGCTCATCTGCTCGGCCGGCACGGCCAGCGCCCGCTGGATGGTCGGCAGCGACGTGGCCACCACCTGAACGTCCAGGATGGCCATGAACATGCCCAGGCACATCAGGGCGAATCCCGCCCAAGTGGCTAGGCGGACGGGCGCGCCGTGGGCTGCGGTCAGATCGGGGGTGGTCTGTGCGTGCAAGCTTGGCCACCACGGGTTGATGAAGCCCGAACCATTTCGCGCCGGATTGGTTGCTTGGGCTTTTGGGCTTGGAGTCAGGTGCGTCTCGCGGCTGGCAATGAAAGACCTGCATGACGCGCCCGATTGGCCTCCTGTCACTCGCGACAGCGTCGCCGCCCTACATCCTGGCGCAGAAAGACGTCGAACAGTTCGCGCGCGAGCTGTTCGACGGTCGCTTCCCCCAGTTCGAGCGCATGGCGCCGGTGTTCACCACGGCGGGTGTGCGAACGCGCCAGGTCGTGCGGCCGATCGAATGGTACCTGGAGCCGCGCGGCTGGCCGGAGCGGACCGAGGTATACCTGGAGGCCGCCGTCGACCTGTTCGTTGACGCGGCCAGCAAGGCGCTGGACGAGGCGGGGCTGAAGGGATCGGACGTGGACGTCATTGTGACCGTCTCCTCCACCGGCATCGCCACGCCCAGCCTGGAGGCCCGCGCCATGGGGCGCATGGGCTTCCGACCAGACGCGGCCCGCATTCCGGTCTTCGGCCTGGGGTGCGCCGGCGGCACGACCGGCCTGGGCCTGGCCGGCAAGCTGGCCTCCGCGACGCCAGGCGCCGTCGTGCTCTTGGTCGCCGTCGAACTGTGCAGCCTCGCGTTCCGTATGGACGAGCTGTCCAAGGCCGACATCGTCGCCACCGCCCTCTTCGGCGACGGGGCTGCGGCCTGTGTGCTGCGCGCCGGGGAGGCCGGGTTCGCCAGTCTGGTTCACGCAGAGGAACGCACCTGGCCGGACACACTGGACATCATGGGCTGGCGTATCGATCCCACCGGCCGGGGCGTCATCTTCGCCCGCTCGATCCCGCCTTTCGCCCAGGCCAATCTGCGCCCGGCGATGGACTCCATGCTCGCCGCCCAGGGTCTGGACGTCGAAGACGTCGACCGGTTCATCTGCCATCCCGGCGGGGTGAAGGTGATCGAGGCCCTGGAACAGTCGCTGTCCATCGGCCAGGGCCTGCTGGATCATGAGCGCGCGGTGCTTGCCGACCACGGCAACATGTCCGCGCCGACAGTGCTGTTCGTGCTCGACCGGGCCCGCCACGCCGGCCTGCCCACCACCTCGGTCGTCTCCGCCCTGGGCCCGGGCTTCACCGCCAGTACGGTGACGCTCAAGCGTGCCGCGTGACGCTTGCGGTCATCGTCCTGGCGGCCGTCACCCTGCAGCGGCTGGGGGAGCTCGTGTTGGCCCAGCGCAACACCCGGCGCCTGATCGCCCGGTGGGCGTATGAGATCGGCGCCGGCCACTACCCGCTGATCGTCGGCTTGCACGCCGCTTGGCTGGCAGCGCTGTGGGTGCTGGGATGGGACCGCCCGGTCAGCCTCCCTTGGCTCAGCGTCTTCATCGTCCTGCAGCTGCTGCGCGTCTGGGTGATCTCCAGCCTGGGCGGACGGTGGACCACGCGCATTGTCATCCTGCCCGGCGCGCCGCTGGTCCGCCGCGGGCCCTACCGGTTCCTGAGTCATCCGAATTACATGGTCGTGGTCGCGGAGATCGCGGTGTTGCCGCTTGCGTTTGGGCTCGTTGGCCTTTCTGTCCTGTTCTCTGTCCTCAACGCCTCGGTGCTTTGGGTGCGCATACGCGCGGAGGGTCTGGCGCTGGCGCCCGCGCGGGACGATCGAATCGATCCGATCTGATCCGATAGATTCCACAAGTCTTGCTTTGGCTGAGCGGCGAATCGCGAACCGGAACGCACAGGCCGCCAACTCCTCATCGATGGTCCGCTTCAAGGATTGAGGGCACGTCCCCCCTGGCGTAGCTCCGACGGCGCGACTGTGTCGGAGCTCGAACCCGCAGGCTACCCGTCGGCGCGGACGGCGGTGAGAACCGATGGGTTCAGAGGGCGGGCCCCGCACTGCGCCGCTCACTCCGAGGATGTCGCCATCGCCAGCGCCTGTAAGGGTTCCGCGAGGGGGCGCCCAAGGCGCTAAGGGTGTCAGGGGTCTGGCCGTGGTGATCCGCATGTCGGCGCCAGCACCAAGCCGCCAGTCGTCTCCCGGGTTGGGCGCCGCGGGGCGAACTCGTCCGCGATCAATCTCACGAACCTAGGGCGGGACGGTCGGGGTCAAAGGCGACCTCGCCTAAGCGAGGCGAACCCCACGGACCCTCCGACCTTCGCTGCGCTGCAGGCCGGTTTCCACGGGGATTCGTCCTTTGGCCCCTCCCTTTCACCCGCCCTGGGCGGTCGCGAGATCGCGG
>JAYVDG010000559.1:0-3505 GCA_043749525.1 Phenylobacterium sp. | reverse complement strand
CATGCTCGACCTGGCAGACCACCTCGGTGACCGTCTTCCCCGACCCGTCGGTCTCCAGCCGCATCACCTTGCGGCCAGTTAGCAGGGTGACATTGGGCAGGTCCATCAACGGCTCGATGGCCAGCGACCGGGCGTCGGACTTGGCCTTCAGCAGGCAGGGATAGCCGCCGCAGGTCTTGCACTTGATGCAGGTCGACGTGACCGGATGGGCCTGGTCCAGCTTAATACCCAGCGGCAGGGAGAAGGGCTTCCAGCCTTGCGTCTCCCAGTGCCCCTTCAGGGCCGCGACGCCGGGATCGTGGTGCACAGCGGCATAGGCGTAGGGCGGTTCATCGCCATTCTCGGTGGGATCGTCGCCCCGCGCGCCATGCACCTGCCACAGGCGCTCGGCCTCGTCGTAATAGGGGCCCAGATCGGTGAGGCTGATGGGCCAGGCTGGTGAGATCCCGCCGCCGTGCTTCACCTCGGTAAAGTCGCGGTTGCGCATCCGCATCAGGGCCGCGCCGTAGAAGCTGGTGTTGCCCCCGACCCAGTAGTGGGTGTTGGGGGTGAAGGGGTGGCCCGCCTTGTCGTACCAGCGCTCCTGGGTGCGGTAGCGGCGCTCGATGAACACCGCCTTCGGGCTCCAGTTCTCCGCCTCGCGCGGCAGGTGCTCGCCGCGCTCCAGGATCAGGATGGACTTGCCGGTGGGCGCCAGCCGCTGAGCGAGCGTCGCCCCGCCCGCGCCGGAGCCGATGATCACGATGTCGAAGCGTGTGGCCATGGCCCTGCTTGATCTCGCCGCGTGGCGGAATTGCGCCCTAGTCGGCGGGCAGGTGATACCGCGCCGAGCCCTTCATCAAGGCCGCCCGCACCAGGCCCTGCGGCAGGTAATGCAGCAGGGTCGCGGCCACCACATTGTGCCAGCCGGGGACCACGACGACCCGGCCCCGGTCGTTGGCGGTGAGCGCCGCGGCGACCACCTGGTCGGCGGTCTGGAACAGCCGGCGCGGCGCCTGGGCCATCACCGCGCCGGTGCCGTTGGCGTCGGCGAACTCGGTCTGGGTGAAGCCGGGGCAGATCGCCGTCACCCGCACGCCGGCCGCGCGGTACTCGGCGTCCAGGGCCTGGCTGAAGCTGATCATCAGGCTTTTGGCGCCGGGATAGAGGGTATGGCCGGCCACGCCCGGCGCGAACCCCGCCAGGGACGCCACATTGATGATCGCGCCGCCGCGGCGCGCCGCCATGCCGGGGATTACGCCGTGGGCCAGGCCGCAGGCGTTGACCACCAGGGTCATCAGGAAATCCTGCTGCCGCGACCAGGGCACGTCGTCGAAGCTCTGGGCGATGGAGAAGCCGGCGTTGTTGACCAGCATATCCACATGCCGGCCCCGCGCGGCCACCGCGTCGAGCACGCCCTGGTGCGCGCCCAGCAGGGACAGGTCGGCCGGCAGGGCGAAGGCTCCGATCCCGTGGTCGCCGGCCAGTTCCGTCGCCAGGGCTTTCAACCGGTCGGCGCGCCGCGCCACCAGGGCCAGGTCATGGCCCCGCGCCGCCAGCGCCCGGGCGAAGGCCGCGCCGATCCCCGACGAGGCGCCGGTGATCAGCACCAGTTTTCCGGATCTGACAGGCTTGGCTTGGGTCACGGTCGGCCTCGCGGGCGAGCAAGACCTCGCCGCACGATCATGGCGCCAAGCCGACGCGAAGGCTTGGGATATCGGCGACCTTAGAGCCGGAGATCGGCCTCGCCCTTGGGGAACACCGACTTCACATCATATAGCACCGCGCCGGGCTTCCCGAGCGCCCGGATGGCCGGCAGACCCATCTCCAGGAAGGCGGAATGGGCGACCGCCACCACGATGGCGTCATAAGCGCCCTGGGCCACCTCTGCGACCGGACGGACGCCGTACTCAGCGTAGGTCTCATCGGCGTCGACCCAGGGGTCGTAGACGTCCACGGCGACGTCGTAATCAGCCAGCTCGCGGACGATATCGATCACCCGGGTGTTGCGCAGGTCGGGGCAGTTTTCCTTGAAGGTCAGGCCCATCACCAGGACGCGCGCACCGCGCACCTTGGTGTCGCGCTGAATCATGGTCTTGATCAGGCTCTGGGCGATATAGGCGCCCATGCCGTCATTGATCCGCCGCCCGGCCAGGATCACCTGCGGGTCGTAGCCGGCGTCTTGGGCCTTGTGGGTCAGGTAGTAGGGATCAACCCCGATGCAGTGCCCCCCCACCAGCCCGGGCTGGAACTTCAGGAAGTTCCACTTGGTGCCCGCCGCGGCCAGCACCTCCTGGGTGTCGACGCCGAGCCGGTTGAAGATCAGCGAGAACTCGTTGATCAGCGCGATGTTCAGGTCCCGCTGGGTATTCTCGATCACCTTGGCGGCCTCGGCCACCCGGATCGAACTGGCCAGGTGGGTGCCCGCCGTCACCACCGCGCCGTAGAGGGCGTCGACGAAGGCCGCCACCTGCGGCGTCGAGCCCGAGGTCACCTTGATGATCGACGACAGCCGGTGCGCCCGGTCGCCGGGATTGGCGCGCTCGGGGCTGTAGCCGGCGAAGAAGTCGGTGTTGAATTTCAGGCCCGAGACCTGCTCCACCACCGGCACGCAGTCCTCTTCGGTGGCGCCCGGATAGACGGTGGATTCGTAGATCACCACGCCGCCCTTGGAGATGGCCCGGCCCACCGTGCGGCTGGCGGCCAGCAGGGCCGACAGGTCGGGCCGTTTGTGGCGGTCGATGGGGGTGGGGACGGTGACGATGAAGACGTTGCAGGCCGCAAGGTCCGCCTCGTCCAGGGAGAAGGAGAGCTGGCTGGCCGCCGTCAGTTCCTCGGCGTCGACCTCCAAGGTGCGGTCGTGGCCGGCCTTCAGCTCGGCGATCCGCTCAGCCCCGATATCGAAGCCCACGACCGGATAGTGACCGGCCAGGGCCACGGCCAAGGGCAGGCCGACATAGCCCAGTCCGATCACGCCGATTTTCACCGGGGACTGGGTGAAGGGACTCTCAAGCATTCTCGTCTCGACGCCATCGCGGCGTCCTCGCCGCGCGGGCCCTGACTAGCATGGATCGCGCCCCTGACAGCCCCCTCAGGCGACGGCGGTCTCGCGGGCCAGGGGCTACGGGGTCGGCTGGGCGACGCGGACCAGGGTGTTGCGGTCGGTGTGGTGGAAGGCGTCGGGCCGGTCGCGCATCTGCAGCCCAGCGTCGCGTTGACTTCAAACTGTGTGGCGTCGGCGGTGGTCTGGCCGCCGGCCAGCACGATCTGACCGCGGGGGAATGGTGAGCGAGTGCAGCAGCATCCCGGTGGCCGGCTCCCACAGACAGTAGCCGATCTGGTCGTGATAGGTCTCCACCTCGCCGGGCTTCACCATGTGGGCGTGATTGCGCAGGGCGTAGAGCACCTGAGGCCCGTTCGACTGTGGGTCGATGGGCTGCAGCTCGATGTGCTCGATATAGTTCTGCCGGCGCCGGGCGTCGGTGTCGGGGTTGATATCGAACCCCTTCACCCCCTCCCAGATCGC
>JAYVDG010000558.1:0-9494 GCA_043749525.1 Phenylobacterium sp. | reverse complement strand
GACGAAGGTGCGGGCGCCCTTGTCTTAGGCAGCGTCCGCTCCGGGCGCCTAAGGCTGCGGCGACGGAACGCTTGCCGTCCAATCGATATAGTGACACGTTTGATGCCAATAGATACGCGCGACGGGGACACACCATGAAGAAGCGCATCTGGCTCGGCGCCACCGCCCTTGTGCTGGCGGCCGGTGTCGGCGTGGCCGCGATGAACAAACCGGCCATCCTGGGCATGATCGCCCATGCCCGCCTGCCCCATGTCGAGGCCAACCACCCGATGACCTGGGCCCAGGGACCGGCCGCCCCGGCGCCCGGCGAGCGCCCGCCGAACGTGGTGTTCATCCTGGCCGACGACATGGGCTTCAACGACATCACCTTCAACGGCGGCGGCGTGGCCGGCGGGGTGGTCCCGACGCCCAACATCGATTCCATCGGCCATGACGGGGTCGACTTCACCAACGGCTATGCCGGCAACGCCACCTGCGCCCCGTCGCGGGCGGCGATCATGACCGGCCGCTACCCCACCCGCTTCGGCTTCGAGTTCACGCCCGCCCCCGTCGCCTTCGAGAAGATGGTGGGGACCGAGGCCGAACCCGGCGCCATCGTCGCGCCGAAGTTCTTCCACGACCGGGTCAAGGACATGCCGGCCGGCAGCACCGCGCCGTCGCCCATGGCGGTCAATACGCTCAGCGTGCCGGCCAGCGAGGTCACCATCGCCGAGGTGCTGAAGACCCGCGGCTATCACACCATCCACCTGGGCAAGTGGCACCTGGGCGGCGCGGCAGGCTCGCGGCCGGAGGCGCAGGGCTTCGACGAAAGCCTGGGCTTCATCGCCGGCGGCTCAATGTACCTGCCGGAAAAGTCGCCCGACGTCGTCAATTCCAAGCAGCCCTGGGACCCCATCGACCGCTTCCTGTGGCCGAACCTCCCCTACCAGGTGCAGTACAACGGCTCGAAGATGTTCGCGCCCAAGGGCTACATGACCGACTATCTCACCGATGAGGCGGTGGCGTCGATCAAGGCCAACAAGAACCAGCCCTTCTTCATGTACTACGCCCCCAACGCCATCCACACCCCGCTGCAGGCGACAAAGGCCGACTACGACGCCCTGCCGCAGATCAAGGACCACCGCCTGCGGGTCTATGGCGCCATGGTCCGCAACCTGGACCGCAATGTCGGCCGCGTGCTGCAGGCCCTGACGGACGAGGGCCTGGCCGACAACACCCTAGTGATCTTCACCAGCGACAACGGCGGCGCGGGCTATATCGGCCTGCCGGAGATCAACCGCCCCTATCGCGGATTCAAGTCCACCTTCTTCGAGGGCGGCATCCACGCGCCGTTCTTCATGCGCTGGCCGGGCAAGATCGCGCCCGGCTCCCGCTACGCCAATCCGGTCAGCCACATCGACATCTTCGCCACGGCTGCCGGGGCCGCGGGCGCCGCGGTTCCCAAGGACCGGGTGATCGACGGCGTCGACCTCGTCCCCTTCCTCCAGGGCAAGGTCACGGGCCGGCCGCACCAGACGCTGTTCTGGCGCTCGGGCCAGTACCGGACCGTGCTGGACGGCGACTGGAAGCTGCAGAGCAACGGGGCCCGGAACAAGGTCTGGCTCTATGACCTGGCGAGCGATCCCACCGAGCAGCACGACCTCTCCAAGCTGAAGCTGGACAAGGTCGCCGCCCTTCAGGCGATGCTCCACGACCAGGACGCACAGACCAGGGCCCCCATGTGGCCCTCCCTGCTCCAAGGTCCAGTCTTCATCGACCACCCCAGCGGTCAGCCGCAGAAGGCCGGCGAGGAATACATCATGTGGGATAACTGACGTGACTCAGACCGAGGCGACTCAGACCGGCGTCCCCTACATTCGGTCGCCCGACGCCGCCTTTGACAAGCTGGCCGACTACCCCTTCGCGCCGAACTATCTGAGCTTCGAGGGGCTGCGCCTTCATTATGTGGACGAAGGCCCCCGCGACGGCCCGGTGGCGCTGCTGATGCACGGCATGCCGACGTGGAGCTACCTGAACCGCAGGATCATCCAACGACTCACCGCCGCCGGCTGGCGCTGTGTGGCGGCCGACCACATCGGCTTCGGCCGCTCGGACAAGGTGACAGACAACGGCTGGTACTCCATCGCTCGGGATGTGGCGGCCCATCGGCTTCTGATCGAGACCCTGGACCTGGGGGAGGTCACCCTGTTCTGCCAGGACTGGGGCGGGCCCATCGGCCTGGCCCAGGCCGCCGAACTGCCAGGGCGATTCTCTCGCCTCGTGGTGATGAACACCTGGCTGCATCACGCCGCGTACGAGTACACCGACGCTCTGCGCCAGTGGAACGCCCAGTGGCAGGAGGGCGGCCTCTTCGGCGCAAGCATCCCAGAGAAGCTCACCCTCGGCTGGTTCATGCTGCTGCCGCTTGGCCACATGAAGCCGGCGGACCTGTTCGGCATCCTGCAAGCGGGGACCTATCCCAAGCTGACCCTCGAGCAGGACGCCGTGCGCCGCGGCTATGACGTCCCCTTCGAAGGCCTGGGCCGCGAGGGACACGCCGGCCCCCGCCGCTTCCCGCTCAGCCTGCCCTTCGACAACCCGCAGGGCGGCGCGGGCGAGGCGCAGGCGCGCTGGTGGGAGTCCCTGCTGGCCTGGAAGAAGCCGATCCACTTCATCTGGGGTGGCGCAGACGCGGTCTTCACCGAGGCGTGGGGGCGGACCTGGGCGGCGAACTACCCGCAGGCCAGCTTCGACCTGCTGCCGGACGCCGGGCACTTCCTCCAGGACACCCACGGCGAGGCAATCGCCGAGATTGTCCTGGAGCGGATCAAGGCCTAGGGCCTCGGCTTGGTCCTGATGTTGAGCTGGCCGGCGAGACCCGCCGTGCGGTGGTGCTCGATGGCGTGCATGGCCGGCGACATCGCCATCTCACGGAAAGCGGCCAACGAGGGATACTCCGCCAGGGCCACCATGTCCCAGAGCTCCTCGACCTCGCCGAGCAGCAGGCCGGTGACCTCGCCGCTGTAGCGCATGGCGCCTCCGAGCGCTTCCACCAGCTTGGTGACGCCCTCGCCGTAGCGGGCGTAGGCCTCACGGCCGGTGAGGTGGGCGTCGGAGCCGTCGGCATATTCGGCGCGGTCCTTGAACTTCAGCAGGTTGACCATGACGAAGGGTCCGTCCTCGGGCGCCCCGAAGAAGTCCATGGTCTGGACCATCGGCGGCAGGACGGCGTTCTCGACCTTCATCTCGGCTCCCCGCCAGTTCGCTCTGGCCCTTGATCAAAACTAGTGGCAATATGAGTGTCAATATATTCCAGGGTCAAGCCGGGTGGGAGGACGAAGATGTCGAAGCGGCGGATGGTGGCCCTGGTTCTGGTCGGTGCGATCGCGGCCGTCCTGGCAGGCGCCTGGCTGATGCGCGGCAAGATCGCCACCGCGGAGATGGAGAAGGTCTACCTCCAGGCCATGGCCAGCGAACCCTATTTCGGCCTGCCGGACGGCCTGCACGTGGGCCTCTGCGGCTCAGGCTCACCGATGCCCGATCCCACCCGGGCCGGCCCCTGCACCGTGGTGGTGGCGGGCCGGAAAATGTTCGTGGTCGACTCCGGCGCGGGCAGCACCAAGAACCTTTCTCTGATGAACCTGCCGCCGGCCCGGGTGAACACGGTCTTCCTGACCCACTTTCACTCCGATCACATCGACGGCCTGGGGGAGCTGATGCTGCAGCGCTGGGCCAGCGGTCCCAACACCAGCCCCCTGCCGATCTACGGCCCCACCGGGGTCGACCAGGTGGTGGCGGGCTTCCAGTCGGCCTATGTCCTCGACAGCGGCTACCGCGTCGCCCACCACGGCCCCAAGGTGATCCCGCCCTCAGGCTTCGGCGGGACGGCCCATCCCTTCGCCGTCGGCGCCGACCTGCCCAACGTCACGCTGATCGACGAGCCGGATCTGAAGGTCATCGCCTTCCCGGTGCACCACAGTCCAGTGGAGCCGGCGGTGGGCTACCTCTTCATCTACAAGGGCCGTCGTGCGGTGATCAGCGGCGACACCACCGCCTCGGCCCGCCTGGAGGCCGCCGCCAAGGGCGCCGACCTGCTGGTGCACGAAGGGTTGGCGCCGAACCTGGTCGCCCTGCAGCGCAAGGCCGCCCTGGCCGATCACCGCGCCAACCTGGCGGCCATCTTCCACGACATCCTCAGCTACCACACCACCCCGGAACAGGCAGCCGACATCGCCCAGCGGGCGGGCGTGAAATACCTGCTCTTCACCCACATCATCCCGCCCCTGCCAAGCCGGGCGCTGGAGGGACCGTTCCTCGGCACGTCGCGGGACATCTTCAAGGGACAGATCCGTGTCGGCCACGACGGCGACCTGATCAGCCTGCCGGCGGGCACGACGGAGGTCAGCTACTCCGACCGCCTCAAAGGCTTCCACTAAGGAGACACCGCCACGTCGATCGCCCTCTCCGGCGCCCCCGGCTCGCCCTATACCCGCAAGATGCTGGCCGTGCTGCGCTACCGGCGGATCCCCTACCGGTTCCTGCCGCCCATCGGTCCAGCCCTGTCGGGCCTGCCCCAGCCCAAGGTCGCCCTGCTGCCGACCTTCTACCTGCCCGACGAGGCGGGAGAGCTGCAGGCGGTCACCGACTCGACGCCCATCATCAGGCGGCTGGAGCGCGAGCACGAGGGTCGCAGTCTCATCCCATCCGATCCGGCGCTCGCCTTCCTGAACGAGCTGATCGAGGACTATGCCGACGAGTGGCTGACCAAGGCCATGTTCCACTATCGCTGGGCCTATGAGCCTGACATCGCCAAGGCCGCCGCCATTCTGCCCTGCTGGCGCGGCTTCTGCGTGCCCGACGAAGAGTTGGCGGCCCGCAGCGCCATGTTCGCCGGGCGCCAGATCGGCCGCTTGCGCTACGTCGGCTCCAACACCGTCACCGGCCCGGTGATCGAGGCGGCCTATGTCCGCTTCCTGAAGGCCTTCGACGCCCATCTGACGCGCCAGCCCTACCTGCTGGGCCAGCGCCCTTCGTCCGCCGACTTCGCGGTGTTCGGCCAGTTGACCCAGCTCGCCGAGTTCGACCCGACCCCCATGGCCCTAACCCTGAAGACCGCGCGCCGTGTCACCGCCTGGGTGGGGATGATGGAAGACCAGTCCGGCGTGGAGCCCACCGACGACGGCTGGAACGACATCGACGCCCTGCCTGCGACCCTGATCGCCCTGCTCACCGAGATCGGCCGGGTCTATCCGCCGGTGATGCTCGCCAATGCGCGGGCGGTGATGGCCGGCGCAACGGAGGTCGAGGCGGTGGTGGACGGTCAGGCCTGGACCCAGCAGCCCTTCCCCTACCAGGCCAAGTGCCTGCAATGGCTGCGGACATCCCGGGGAGACCTGGATGCGCCGGCCCGAGCGAAGGTCGATGGCGTGCTTGCGACGACAGGCTGCATGGCCCTCTTCGCCTGAACACTGGCGCGCAGGCCCGAGCAGCCGTAATCACCAGTTGTGGGCTGGGTGGGTGAGATCGCGTGACGGATCGGGCTGAGCTGAACATTTCCGAGCCGGGGGGCTCCTCGGACGGCCGGCGGCGGCGGGGCGAGGACAACCGCGCCCGCATCGTCGCAGCCATGCTGCAGATCGTCCAGTCTGGCGAGATCGCTCCCAGCGCCGAGCAGGTGGCGGTTCGCGCCGATGTCGGCCTGCGCACCGTGTTCCGCCACTTCAGCGACATGGACAGCCTCTACCGCGAGATGTCCGAGGCCATCGGCGCCGAGGTCCAGGCCGTGGCCGACCAGCCCTTCAAGGCGCCCGACTGGCGCGGCCGGGTCGTCGAGCTAGTGGGCCGGCGCGGCGCGGCCTTCGAGAAGATCGGGCCCTTCCGCAAGGCGGCCGACGCCTTCCGCCACCGCTCCCGGTTCCTCGGCGACGACGCCAGCCGGCTGTCCCAGCGGCTGCGGGAAATCCTGGAACGGGTTGTGGGCGACGCCGCCGACACCCACACCCTGGAGGCCCTCGACCTGCTGCTGAGTTTCGAGGCCTGGTCACGGCTGCGGGAAGAGCAGAGCCTCTCCGTCGAGCAGACGCAAGGGGTGCTAGAAGCCGCCGCCCGGCGCCTCATCGCCTAGCGACCGATCGGCGGGCGCCGAATTCCGGCGCGGCGGCGTTGCCGTGACGCGGGCCAGACCCTAGCGTCGCGGCATGCACATGCTCCCGCGCGCCCTCGCCTTCGCCGCCCTCATCGCCCTCGCCTCGCCGGCAGCCGCCGCGACCCGCGACAGCGCCCGGTGGGAGAAGCAGGCGGCGGGAATCAGCATCGTCCGCGACGACTGGGGCATCGCCCATGTGCACGGCAAGACCGACGCCGACGCGGTGTTCGGCATGGTCTACGCGCAGGCCGAGGACGACTTCAACCGGGTCGAGACCAACTACATCAACGCCATGGGCCGCCTGGCGGAGGCTGAGGGCGAGAAGGCCGTCTGGCAGGATCTGCGGATGAAGATCTTCATCGATCCCGCCGACCTGAAGGCCGACTATGCCAAGAGCCCGGCCTGGCTGAAGACCCTGATGACCGCCTGGGCCGATGGCCTGAACTACTACCTGGCCACCCACCCGAAGGTGACGCCACGGGTGATCAAGCACTTCGAGCCCTGGATGGCGCTGTCCTTCACCGAGGGCAGCATCGGCGGCGACATCGAGAGCGTCTCGCTCAGCCAGCTGGAGGCCTTCTATGGCGGCCGCCAGACCTCGATGGCCCAGGAGCAGGTCGCGCTGGCCCAATTCAAGGAGCCGTCGGGCTCCAACGGCTTTGCCATCGCGCCGGGCAATACGGCCGCCGGTCACGCCCTGCTGCTGATCAACCCGCACACCAGCTTCTTCTTCCGCTCCGAGCAGCAGGTGACCAGCGACGAAAGCCTCAACGTCTATGGCGCGGCCACCTGGGGGCAGTTCTTCATCTACCAGGGCTTCAACGCCAAGGCCGGCTGGATGCACACCACCAGCGGGCTGGATTCCATCGACGAGTTCGCCGAGACGATCGCGGGCTCCGGCGACAAGCTGACCTACCGCTACGGGGCCGAGAACCGGCCGGTCACCACCTCGGTGATCACCGTGCCCTACCGCGCCGCTGACGGGTTGATGAAGGCCAAGACCTTCACGGTCTACCGCACCCACCACGGCCCCATCATCCGCGAGGTCGGCGGCAAGTGGATCGCCGTGGCCCTGTTGAACAAGCCGATCGCGGCGCTGAGCCAGAGCTTCCTGCGCACCAAGGCTGTCGACTACGCCAGCTACATGAAGGTCATGGCCCTGCAGGCCAACTCCTCCAACAACACCCTCTTCGCCGACGCCAAGGGCGAGGTGGCCTATCTGCACCCGCAGTTCATCCCCAGGCGCGACGACCGCTTCGACTACACCAAGCCGGTGGACGGGTCGGATCCGGCAACGGACTGGAAGGGGTTGCACGCGCTCAGCGAAGCGCCGCACCTGCTGAACCCGGCCAATGGCTGGATCGCCAACACCAACAACTGGCCCTATTCGGCGGCCGGGGCCGAGAGCCCCAAGAAGGCCGACTACCCGCGCTACATGGACTCGGCCGGCGAGAACCCGCGGGGGATCCACGCCAACCTGGTGCTGAAGGACAAGAAGGACTTCACCCTGCCGACCCTGATCGCTGCGGCCTACGATCCGCGCCTGACCGCCTTCGATCAACTGATCCCGCCGCTGATCGCGGCCTATGACGCGACCCCGGCGACCAGCCCGCTGAAGGGTAAGCTCGCCGACCAGATCGCCCTGCTGCGCGGCTGGGATCACCGCTGGTCGACGGAGTCCGAGGCGACCTCGCTGGCGGTGTTCTGGGGCGAGCAGCTGTGGAGCGAGGTGGCGGTCGCCGCCCGCGCCGAGCATCGCTCGGTCTATGACGACATGGTCAGCCGCACGACGGCTGAGCAGAAGTTGACCGCGCTGTCGGTGGCGTCGGACCGGCTGACGGCGGACTTCGGAAACTGGCGGACGCCGTGGGGCCAGATCAACCGCTTCCAGCGGCTGACCGGCGACCTAGTCCAGCCCTTCAACGACGCCGCCCCCAGCCTCCCCGTGCCCTTCGCCTCGGCCCAGTGGGGGTCGCTGGCCTCCTTCGGGGCGGGCCGCAAGCCGGGGACCAAGAAGTACTACGGGGCCAGCGGCAACAGCTTCGTCGCGGTGGTGGAGTTCGGCGACAAGGTCCACGCCCGCGCGGTGACGGCGGGCGGCGAGAGCGGCGATCCGGCGTCGAAACACTTCAATGACCAGGCGGGGCGCTATGCGTCGGGCGACCTGCGGGCGATCTATTTCTACCCCGAGCAACTGACCGGTCACACGGAACGGAGCTATCGGCCCGGTCATTAGGTTTGGGCGCCATGTGAAGTGGTTTAGGGGGTTGCGAGCCGCTTGACACCGGTATCATAACTCAATTCCCGGTCTTCTAAATTGTCCGATAAATAGACGCTTACCCTCGTCGGAAGGTCGTCCATGCCCCATTCCCTGCCCGTCCAACTGCGCGCGACCGTGCGATTCCTGGGGCGCATCCTCGGGGACGTGATCCGTTCGGAAGACGGGCAGGCGGTGTTCGACGAGATCGAGCAGATCCGCCAGGCCTCCGTGGCCTTGCACAGAAATGGCCCCGGACTGGGCGACAGGGCCGTGGAAATCCGGCTAGGCGAGCTTTCGCTGCCCGACGCAGTGCGGTTCGCCCATTCTTTCGCCTGCTTCCTGCAGATCACCAACATCGCCGAGGACCAGATCCAGCGGCGCCGCGGCCGCGAGGGCGAGGGCCGGGCAGACACCCTGGCCGGCGCCATGCGGAGTCTGGCCGACGCCGGGATCGGCTCGGAGAAGGTCGCCGATCTGCTGTCCGACGCGGTGATCGCCCCGGTGATCACCGCCCACCCCAGCGAGGTGCGCCGCAAGAGCCTGCTGGACCGCGCCCACGCCATCATGGAGGCTCTGGAGGCCCACGACACCCCCGACGAGGAGGCCCGCGCGGCCTATGAGCGGGAACTGGTCCGGCAGATCGCCATCATCTGGCGCACGCGGCTGTTGCGCGGCGTGAAGTTGGGGGTCACCGACGAGATCGAGAACGCCGTCTCCTATTTCGAGCGCAGCTTCCTGACCGAATTGCCCAAGGTCTACGCCGGGTGGCGCGGACTGATGCCTGGGACCGAGCTGCCGAGCTTCCTGAAGATCGGGTCCTGGGTGGGAGGCGACCGTGACGGCAATCCCTTCGTCACCGCCGACATCATGCGCCACGCCTTCGCCCGGCAGGCCCGCGCGGCGCTGGACTCCCATCTGGCGCAGATCAACGCCCTGGGGGCCGAGCTCTCCATCTCCGCCAGCCTGACCCAGACCCCGCCGGAACTGCAGGCGCTGGCCGACCGGTCGCCGGACAAGTCCCCCAACCGCGCCGACGAGCCCTATCGCCGGGCCCTGACCGGGGTCTACGCCCGGCTGGCGGCGGCCTATCCGGGCCTGACAGGCGGCTCG